>DNJQ01000047.1 GCA_003497225.1 Bacillota bacterium
CTCTTGCCAATTACTTTGGGAGGTGGCGTGGAAACGCTAACATAATAAAATTTATATATATTTATAATGAATTGTGATAATATTTATAAGTTAGAAAATTTTGAGGTGAAGTATGAAGAAAATACGTAACATTGCAATAATTGCTCACGTTGATCACGGTAAAACTACACTAGTTGATCAACTTTTAAAATATTCTGGAACCTTCCGTGAAAATGAAGCTATAGAAACTAGAGCTATGGATAGTAACGAAATTGAACGTGAAAGAGGTATAACTATTTTAGCTAAACCTACAGCCATCAATTATAAGGATTATCGAATTAATATTTTAGACACTCCTGGACACGCTGATTTTGCTGGCGAAGTTGAAAGAATATTAAATATGGTTGATGGCGTGTGTTTAGTTGTTGACGCTTTTGAAGGAACAATGCCTCAAACAAGATTCGTTTTAAAAAAGGCTTTGGAATATCATTTAAAACCAATCGTTGTAGTAAATAAAATTGATCGACCAAACGCCGATATTGATAAGACCCTTGAAGAAGTAATGGAATTATTCGTTGAACTTGGTGCTGATGATGATTTATTTGATTATAAAACTATATTCGTTTCTGCGCTCAAGGGAACTTCAAGCACTTCAAGTGATTTATCAACGCAAAAAGAAGGAATGGATCCTTTATTTGAAGCGATTATTTCTGAAATTCCAGCTCCTAAAACTGAAGTCAATGCTCCGTTTCAATTTCAACCTTCATTACTTGACTATAATGACTATGTCGGAAAAATCGGTGTTGGAAGAATTGAAAAAGGAAGCGTACATGTCGGTGATAATGTAACTTGTTTAAGACTTGATGGAAGCAAAGTTAGTTTTAAAGTTCAAAAACTCTATGGTTATTTAGGATTGAATAGAATTGAAATTGAAGATGCTGAAGCTGGTGATATCGTTGCTATCGCTGGATTAAGCGATATGAATGTTGGTGAAACAATTTGTGATCCTGCCCATTTAGAAGCCCTACCTAAACTTCGTATCGATGAACCTACTTTACAAATGACTTTTTCCACCAATCATTCACCTTTTTCTGGTCGCGAAGGAAAACTTCTTTCCGCGGCTAAAATCTATGAGAGATTATTAAAAGAAACAAGAAGAGATGTTTCTCTTCGTTTCACTCAGCCTTCACCAGAAAGCTTTGTTGTTACAGGTCGAGGAGAACTTCATTTATCTGTTTTAATTGAAACTATGCGTCGAGAAGGATTTGAATTAAACGTTTCTCGTCCTGAAGTCATCATTAAAGAAATCGATGGAATAAAGATGGAACCATTTGAAGATCTTCAAATCGATGTTCCAGATCGCTATGTTGGAAATATCATGGATTTAGTTGGAAAACGTGGCGCTGAACTATTGAATATGAATAGTGAAAATGGATTAACACGTTTAATTTATGTTATTCCTAGCCGTGGACTTATCTCATTTATGACAACATTTATGATTTTAACTTCCGGTTACGGAATTATAAACCATTCATTCAAAGAATATCGCCCAATAGTTATGAGCAATATCGGTCAAAGAAATGTCGGTGTTTTGGTCGCAACTGATACTGGAATGGCGACAGCTTACGCATTAAAATCAACCGAAGAAAGAGGCGTTATGTTTATTTCTCCTGGAGCGGAAGTTTATGAAGGAATGATAGTTGGTGAAAATAAATATGAAAATGATCTTGCCGTTAATGTTGTTAAAACTAAAAATTTAACCAACCAACGTTCCTCAAATAAGGACCAAACAGTAGTCTTAAAAGCCCCAAGAAAGATGTCTCTTGAAGAGTGCTTAGACTATATCGATAGCGATGAATTAGTTGAAGTCACACCTAAATCAATCCGCATGAGAAAGAAGATACTTGAGACCACACTTCGTAAAAAATACGAAGCCCATCATCAAAACGATATATCTTAATCAAAAAATTTGATATAATAGATAAATACGAAAGGAGAGGATATGAAACATCATAAGATTTGTATCGATCTTGGAACAGTAAATACTTTGATTTGGGTTGATAGCTCCTCTTCAATCGTTTTTAATGAACCCACAGTTTTAACTATCGATAACCAAACCAAAGAAGTTTTAGAAATAGGTTATTTAGCTGGTAAAATGGCTGGTAAAACTCCTTATAACGTCGATGTTATATTCCCGCTTCGCGACGGAGTTATAGCGGATTTAGATGCAGTTTTAATGTTTTTAAAGACTGCTATTAAAAACCTCCACTTAGGTAAACTACTTCGTGGTTCGGAGTTTTATTTAGCGACGCCGAGCGATATTACCCCAGTTGAACAAAAAGCCATCGTTGATTTAGCGTCGCAGCTCGGTGCTAAAAAGATATCGATCGATGCTGAAGCCAAAATGGCTGCTTTAGGCGCTGGTGTAGATATTTATTCACCTCACGGATCCTTAGTTATGGATATCGGTGGTGGAACCACTGATGTCGCTGTTATCGCTTTAGGTGAAATTGTCGTAACTAAAGCTAATCACGTCGGGGGAAATGCCTTCAATTTAGCCATCAAAAAATATTTACGAAGTCAATATCACCTTATTATCGGTGAAAAAACTGCTGAATATATTAAAATGAAAGTTGGAACAGTAGTAAAACCAGAAAACGATGTTCTACTTGAAGTGAATGGAAGAGATGTATTGACCGGTCTTCCCCACTCCGTCATCATTTCTTCAAATGATATCTATAAATCTTTAGTGCCTTTAGCTAATGAACTAGCTGATTTAGTTACCGAAACACTAGAAGAAACTCCACCAGAGATATCAAGTGATATAGCTCGTAGCGGAATGATTTTATCCGGTGGTGGGGCCCTACTTAAAGGGTTGCGTGAATTTTTAGGAGAAAAATTAAGCATTCCTATTCACTTAACACCTTATCCACTAGAAAGTGTTGTTCAAGGCTTAGCCCAAGTTGCAACTAGTGGTAAAAATAAATAAATAATAAAGGAGATTAATATGTTAATAGATGAAATTAAAAAAGCCAATATGTTGGCGCTAAAAAATAAGGATACTGATGCTCGCGCTGCTTTATCTGTCGTAATTAATAAATACATGATTAGTTCGGTTGAAAAGCGTGCCAAAGGTCAAGAATCAACCGATGAAGATGTAATCAGCATCTTACAAAAATCTTTAAAAGAACTTGAAGAAGAAAAAGTTATGTATGAAAAGGCTAATAACGAAGAAAGAGTTTCTAGCTTAGATAAACAGATTGCTTCAGTCAAAAGTTTCCTTCCTCAAATGCTTAGTGAAGAAGAAATTAAGAACATTATCTTGACATTAGAAGATAAATCAATTAAAGTTGTAATGGCTCACTTTAAGAGCAACTATGCTGGTAAAGTTGATATGTCCTTAGTTAGTAAGGTACTTAGATCACTTTAACCAAAGGTGGGAGAATAGTTAAGTGGTATAACAGTGGTCTCCAAAACCATTATTGAGTGTTCGATTCATTCTTCTCCCGCCATCTTACTTAATCCGCATTATTGAAAGATAATGCGTTTTTTTATACATAAATAAAACAAATAATCTAGATATCTTGCTAATAAACTTAAAAATTGTTTATAATATTTTTGCTCTTATGATTAATAATCTTGATTTAAATATAATTATCCAAAAATATAACGATTATCTAACTTATGATGATAATAAGTTGGATGATTTTCCTTTTATAAAAGATGAATTCACTTTAAATTTACACAAGAAAAGACTTGAAGAACTAGCGCACGAATGTGACTTAGGTCTTAGTTTAGGAAATTTTGAAGTTCCGAGCATGAAAGACATATTTAAGCGTCTCTCTTTAAAGTCCGACCTTTCTATCGATGAACTTTATTCTTGTCTTTGTTTTTTTAAATCATTAAGTAATTACTGTTCTTCCCTTTCTTCCGTTAATTCTTATGAAATAAAAGAGCTATACTTAGATTTAATCGATTTACCTTCTCTTCATAATAGATTAGATCTTTCAATAACCGAAGATTTAGAAATTTCTGATGAAGCCTCATCGACTTTAAAAAGTTTAAGGAAAAGAAGAGTTTCGCTTGAATCTTCTTTAACTTCGACGATTAAAACTTGTCAAAAAAAATATGTCGACTATGTTTCTGATAGCAATTTGTCTTATCGAAACGGTTATTTAAGCTTACCGATTAAATCTAGTTTTAAATCTCGTGTCGCAGGAATTGAAGTTTCTTCTTCTAATACCAAAAGTACAAGTTACATCGTTCCTTATGAAATGATTGAAGTTTATAATAAGATTAGTGAAATCGAAGGTGAAATACAAGAAGAAATCGCTCGTATTATTCATGAATTATCAACACTAATCATTTCTTCTTTTGAAGTTATTCAAAGTGATTATAAAACCTGTTTACTTATTGATAGATTATATTCCTCTGTTTTATTTGGAAATAGTTATAACGGAGTTATCGCTAAAACTTCTGATCGTTTGTGTTTAAAAGGCTTAGGACATCCTTTAATCGAAGAAGGTAGACTTATAAGAAATAGCGTGGAGCTCGGTGGAAATAATAATCGCGCCTTACTTATTTCAGGCCCCAACGCTGGAGGAAAAACAATACTACTTAAAAGTATCGCTTTAGCCGTAATTATGAATCAAGCGGGATTATTTGTTCCCTGTGCCACTAGCGCTGAACTTCCTATTTTTCAAAATCTTCACTTCGTTTCCGGAGATAATCAATCAGTTTTAGATAATCTTTCAACTTACTCTTCTCACATCAAATATCTTAAAGGTATCACTTCAAATATCTCTTCTTCATCATTAATCATCATTGATGAAATAGGACAAGGAACTTCTCCACTTGAAGGTTCTGCTTTAGGGGTTAGTTTTTTTAAGTTTGCTAAAAAGCATAACGCTTATATCATTATTACTTCGCACTATGATGAACTAAAAGATTATGCTTTAAAATCAAGTAGCATATCTTCCGGAATGATGATGTTTGATGAAGAAAAGGTTGAACCAACTTATACTTTCATTTTTAACCGCGCTGGTCAAAGTTTCGGTTTAACTATGGCTAAAAAACTTGGCTTAGATTCATCGATTATTTCTGATGCTGAAGAATATATATCTAAACAAAAACAAACTACAGTTAAAAAGGATATCGCTCTTTTAGAAAGAAAAATTGAAGAATATCAAAAATTGATTGAAGAAGTTGATAAACAAAAGAAGAGACTTGATGAATTAACTAGCAAAAAAGAACGAGCGATAACAAACTTTCAAAACGCTAAAAGAAATATTGAAGAAAAGGAAGAAGCAATCATTGAAGAAGCCATTGACGAAAGACTTAAAAAGATCGATGAGATTTGGAAAAAGAAAAAGCCCATCACAACTTTTGCTGAACTAAGCAAGATTAAAGGGGCCTTAAATAAGGAAAAACAAAAAAACTTAGCAAAAGATACTGAAAATAAAAATATTGAATCATTTGAAATTGGTGATAAAGTGCGCTTAAAACTATCCGGACAAGTTGGAATAGTTAAAGATAAAAGCGGTAAAAGATATACGGTATTAAGTAACGGTATAAGTTTTAAAGTTAAAGCCGAAGAACTTGAAATATTCATTCAAAATGAACCGCACAAGATTATTCCCCATAAAGTAAGTAATATCGATAAAGTTATTTTAAATACTAAAACTCTTTCGACTGAGTGCAATTTAATTGGACTATATGTTGAAGAAGGAAGACAGAAACTAATTAAATATCTCGATGACTGCTTAATTAGCAAGCGCCATCAAGCCAGAATAATTCATGGAGTTGGTACTTCTCGCCTCCAAAAGATGGTGTGGGCGGAACTAAAAAAGTGCAACTTCGTTTCTTCATACCGTTTTGGTGGCGAAGGTGAAGGCGGAGTGGGTTGCACTGTGGTATACTTTAAGTGATATGGAAAACGAAAAAGAAATAGTTAATCGCAAGTTAAATTTTCTACCTAATAAACCTGGCTGCTATTTAATGAAAAATGAAGCCGGAACTATTATTTATGTTGGAAAAGCGAAGATATTGATGAACCGTGTTAAACAATATTTCACTCGACCACAAGTAGGAAAAGTTGCGCGTATGGTTAAAGAAGTGCGCGATTTTGATATCATTGAAACTGATAACGAAAAAGAAGCACTACTTCTAGAAATACATCTAATCCAAAAATATTATCCAAAGTATAATATCATGCTAAAGGATGGAAAGATGTATCCTTTTATCGCGATAAGAAAAGACAGCAACCCATATTTACGTATCGTCCGCGATAATAAAAACCCCAAGAGTTTCATCTATTTTGGACCTTATCCAAATAGCGGTGCGGCATATAAAATGCTTCACCTATTGAATTCTCTTTTCCCTTTAAGAAAATGTATAACCCTTCCACCACGTCCGTGTTTATATTACTATATGGGACAATGCTTAGGTCCATGTATTAAAACAGTAGGAAAAAAACAAACTGACACTATAATTAGAAATATAGAAAAATTTCTTCGCGGAGATAATAGCGCGGTTAAAGCTGATTTAACGAAAAAAATGCTCGCAGCGAGTGAAGAACAAAACTTTGAACTCGCTAATACCTATAAAAAATTGATTCAAAGCATTGAACACATCAACATCAATCAAAAGATCGTTATGAAAGATCATATCGACCGCGATATTGTCGGATATTCAACGCGAGAAGGATATATATCTATTCTTTTCCTCCTCTACCGTAAAGGTGTTTTATTAGGAAAGAATCTCTTCGTTTTAGAAGAAGAAGATTCTATCGATGACCAACTTTCTTCAACTATCGTTCAATTCTATCAAATTCACCCTAAACCAAAAGAACTTATTATCGCAAATAAAGGGATTTGTGATGTTCTTTCCGAGGCTTTAGATATAAATGTCATCGTTCCTTTGCGCGGACAAAAGAAAGACCAACTTTATTTAGCCTTAGAAAATGCCAAAAAGGGTCTCGATGATCACTTTTTAACCGCACGATTAGAAGATGATAATCTTCGCTTATTAAACGAACTTAAGACTAAACTAAATATGGAAAACCCACCTTTAGATATTGAACTATATGATAACTCTCACCTTCAAGGTGAAAATGCTATCGGCGCAATGGTAAAGTTTGTTAATGGTGTTCGTTCACCAAAACATTACCGCAAATATAATATCCGTGGTGAAAACAAAAAAGACGATTTAGCGATGATGGAAGAAGTTTTAAGACGTCGCTTCAATCGCTTGTCACAAGAACTACAAAACTTCCCTGACCTCATCATCGTTGATGGTGGCGAAAATCAAGTGAATGTCGCAAAAAAAGTCTTAGAAGAATTCCCCACCTGTCACACTCATATCGCAGGTCTATATAAAAATGACCGTCACGAAACGGAAGGATTAATCGATGGAAAAGATAATTCCATCGTTTATATCGCTAATCGCTCACCTTTATTCTTCCTTTTAATGCGGATGCAGGATGAAGTTCACCGCTACGCTATTTCAACGCACCGCAATAAGCGCAATAAATCGCTATTTGAAGATATTTTCCAAACTATTCCAGGCATTGGAAAAAAGCGTTCAGCCATGCTTTTAAACGCTTATCCTACCTTTAGTGCTTTAAGTTCTGCTACCAAGATGGAATTAATGCAGATTCTTCCTGAAGAACTTGCTGATAAACTATTAGAAATCATTAAAGAAAAGCAAAAACAAGGATTCGGCATACAATAACATTGAAGGGGTTATTATGCCATCAATTTTAACAAAACGTGAACGGGAAGTGTTCGAACTTCTCATCCACTCGCACACGACAAAAGATATCGCTGATGAACTATTTATTTCCGAAAAAACGGTAAGAAATCACATATCTAATGTCATTCAAAAACTCGGGGTCAAGGGTCGCGCTCACGCGATAATTGAACTCGTAAGATTAAATGAATTAACGCTCTGAGCATATAAGCTCGGAGCTCTTTTCATATAATCTAATATGAAAATAGCCATAGTTGATTCAGGAAAAGGCCTTTTAACACTTCTAAAAGACCTCATTAGCAATAATATTAAACACGAATATCACCTCTTCTTCACTTCTTTTTGTCCTATTGGAAATCTTTCTAGCGATGAACTATATGAAGAAGTTTTAAGATTAAAAAAGAACCTTGTTGGTTTTGATAAAATTTGTATATGCTGCAATACCTTAAGTCCTTATTTTATGAATGATAAAAGGTGTATAAGAATACTTGATTATAATATAAAGTATTTAAAGAAACACGATGTTTTACCGATTGGAACTAAAAACACCATCAATTATTTAAAAAAAGGTTATAGTGAAATTCATTTAGCTAAAGATATTGAAAATAATGACTTTAAAAAAGTAGAAAAAGACATTAAGCGCTGGCCTAATAGTAAAACTTATCTTCTTTGCTGCACGCACTATATTTTAGCTTTGCCCTATATTCAAAAGATAAAGCCGAATTCAAAAGTAATCGATTTAACCTTTGAACTATATAAAGAAATCTGTATTCTTCCCCAGGAAAAAAGACTTAGTATAATTTCACATAAATTTTAAATTAATTTGTTCTATAAACTTCTCTTCTTTCATATGTATCCTTAGAGGATGGTGCAATGAAAAAAATAAAAGAACGTGGAAAAAGTTTATGGCAAAGAATCAAGGATAAAATGCCACATATGGAGGTCTGCTTTTCAAAGTTAAAAGTAAAATCTAAAGCTGGAAAATTAGCCTTTATCTTTGTTCCTTTGATCCTTATCGGTGCTGGGGTTGGTTTTGGGGTAGGTCTCACCCAAGGTCATAAAGCTCCGGTAACAAAAGTTGATCTCACTAATTACAAAAATAGAAGAATCTATTTAGTAAGTAATGATAATATGACAATTCCTTTAACTGTTTCACTTCAAAAGCGTGCAACAGTTGGTGAAGAAATTCGCGATATATTTAATCTTCTTAAGACCGATTCAAGAGCTAATACGAATTCAATCAAAGGTTTAATACCTGCTAATACAAAACTAAATTCACTTGAAGTCTTTAATGACGAACTAGTTCTCGATGTATCAAAAGAGTTCCTCGATTACGAAAAATCAAGTGAAAAGAACCTTCTTGAATCATTAACATATACTTTCGGTGAATATCCTGATATTGAGATGCTTTCAATCTATGTTGATGGTGAAAGACTTGTCAAAATGCCAAAAAACAACACCGTTGTTCCAGACTTTTTAGAAAAGAGTTTCGGTATCAATAGAAATGTAAATAATGCAACTGATATTTCAGGTAAAAAGATGGTAAATGTTTATTATACTAAGACCATCGATGAGAAGGATTATCTTGTTCCTGTAAGCCAATATGTTGATGCTAAACAAAGCGAAGAACTTCAATTAGTCTCAGCTATTAGTGCTAATATAGATCCAACCTTAGGATTAAAACTTTGTAGCGAATACTCTTATATTGATGCAACTCAAAAAGATGAAGATAGCACAAATATCAATCTCGCTGTCAATAAAGAAGCTTTGGTTGAAGAAGGCGTGGTAAAAAAATCATTATTTGAACTTGTTTCATTAACCCTTGAAGATAGCTATGATACTAAGGCAGTAAACTTCTATGTTGAAGATGAAAAGATGATGGTTCAAGGAATAGTTTCTCCTGAAACATATGAAGTATCTTCAATGATATATAATACCATTGAATTATAGACTTATTTCATTGATACAAAAAGAGGTCAAATAGGCCTCTTTTTGTTTGGATTAATAACGAAGTAATAACACCAATTTACACAACTTGACATAAATAAAATATAGT
>DNJQ01000023.1 GCA_003497225.1 Bacillota bacterium
GCATTAACTATGACAAGTAACAATCTTTTTTTAGCACGCTTAATCAATGACTTAAGATCAAAAACTAGCGCTAATAAGGCTACAAAGGATAAAATAATAGCAGTGATAAAGATTGCTAGATCTATTTTATTATTAAAACTAAAGGTGTGAGTACTATTTGGAATGAATAAATAAGAGAAGGCTAAAGAAGATAATTGCGCGGAAAGAAAGAAGTAACAGCTATTAGCACGAAGATAATATCGATGAGTTAATATTAAAACATTGCTTATTAAGATGAATAACATGGTAAAGGAAAATAATCCAAAATAAGTTACTTTCGCTAAACTTCCCTCCGTAGTTGCTCCTAAAAATACAGAAGATAGAGCAATGGCTAATGAACTTACATCAAAGACAATGAGCGTTGATAATCCGCTAGTAATTCCAAGAGAAAAAACGTAGCGCGATATTTCATATCCATTTTTTAATATTTTTGTTGCCCCTGAAGAAACAAGTGCTTCTTCATTTTGATAACCATATAAACATCCAGCGCGATAAGGAATATTACACTTTTTAGCAATCTCCATATCGTAATTACTATCACCAAAAAATATTGCATCTTTTGGATCTATTTTATAAGTTGTTAATATATAAAGTAAACTTTCTGGGTCAGGTTTAGGCTTAAAGCGCGAAGCAGAAGAAATAATAGCATCAAACTTAACACTAGGAAAGAAACTTTTCATCAGCTTATCAGCTAGTTCTTGGGGCTTATTAGTTAAAACAAAAAGGTGATAACCGAGATTATAAAAATTAGTTAGAGCAGATTTAATTCCTCTATATGCTTTAGTTTTATCTTTTACGTGAGCTTTATAGTATTCTAGATACTCGTTATAGATATCTTCAATAAATTTATCATCATCAGTATTAAAAGCACTTTTTAAAAGCTGTTTTGAACCGCGGCCGATGAAGTTTTTATATTCTTCTAGTTCATAAGGTTCTTTTCCGTGAGCGATTAAAGTGTGATTTACTGCATTTGCTAAATCGCTAAGAGTATCAAGTAGGGTTCCATCAAGGTCAAAGATTAAAGTATCAACATTATGAACTCTCATGATATTTTTACCTCAATCCAAGCTTCTTCTAAACTGGTTTTAAGTTTTTGATCGTAGCGATAAAATTTATCATTTTCATTAGCCTTAATTTGATAAGTTGAAGCGATAGGATAAAAAGACCCTTCGCCATCTTCATATTCGCTATTTTCGGAAGTAATCTCTTCATAAATAGTGTTTATTGGACTTGTGTAGCCGTTATAAAGAGAATTATCATAAGCTACATCGTGTTCTTGCATATAGTTAATAAAATCATATGCTAGTTCAGTGTGAGTTGAATTTTTTGCTAGAGAAATCGCATCAACATAAATATTAGTTCTAGTTTTCCCCCCATCTTTCATCGGTGGAATATAAAAACCAAAACGGTCATAATCTATTTCACCACTATCATCTTCAACAGAAGTCATAGAATAAATCGCATCACCAATATAGGTAAAACATATATCATATTTTAAGTTTGGCATATCATCCAAAATCTCTTCAGTTTTATAAGCGAGATTATTCCCAATTCTTTTTTTCTGTTCACTGAGCCAATCTTTAGCAATATTTATATCATCGCTACTTATATCGACGATATCTTTACCGTTAGCTATTAAAGCGACGGAAAAGATGTCGCGAGCTGAATCATACATTACAACTTTTCTTTTGCTACCGTCTTGATTAATAGGATTTCTTAAAGCTTCCCATCCATCCTTTTCTATTTCTTCATCACTTATTTTTGTTCGATCATATAAAATTCCAACTTCACCCCAGGTATAAGGAATTGCGTATTTAAGCATATCGAATCCTTCCTTACCTAAAGTAGGTTTCTTTAAAGTATCTAAAGCAGATTTTAAAGATGGGACCAAAGATGTTTCAAGATTAAAATTAGGAATCTTTGAATAATCTAAGGGCTGAATCATGTCTTTTGAAACTAGTTCTTCAACGGCATAATCACTAGGAAAACAGATATCAAAATAAGTATTTTCAAGTTTTGCTAAAAGGTTTTCATTGGAATCAAAAGTGAGGTAATTAACTTTTACTCCACGCTCTTTTTCAAATTGTCTTAATCTATCCATGTCCATATACTCGCCCCAGTTAAAGACAACAAGGTCATATGATCCGCAAGAAGTTGTACTAGGAAGAAGAGAAAAGACTAGTGAAGATAAAAATAGAAGTTTATTTTTTTTCATGTGTTTTCCTCCGTTTCATACTTTCGCCTTTGCTTTTCATACTTAGTAATGTTGATAAAAATACTAAGACCATTAAGACCAAGAAGATTATAGTCATTAAAGCGTTAACTGTCGGTTTAGCTTTTTTAAAGGAGGCGTAGATATAAGTTGAAATATTCATCGTATTTCCACCGACGAAATAAGAGATGATGAAGTCATCAAAACTCATTGTAAAGGCCATAATAGCCCCGGAAAGAATGGATGGAAGAAGTTCAGGGATAATGACTTTAAAGACCGCTGAACGGCTTGTAGCCCCTAAATCCATCGCGGCTTCGATGAGATTTTTATCCATGGAAGCCATTTTAGGATAAACAGAAATTATTACATATGGAGTACAGAAAGCGATATGAGCTAGTAGCATCGTTTGAAAGCCTGATTTCATTGAGAATCCGGCGAATAAAACCGATAGAGCTACAGCTGTAACAATATCAGGAGTGATTAAAGGTAAGTTATTAATACTTAAGATTAAGTTTGTTGCACGTTTTCTTTTATAAGTTGCAATACCTATGGCACCAAATGTTCCGATAACGGTTGAAATAGCGGTAGCTAAAAGAGCGACAATAACAGTAGTTTGAACTGCTTCCATGATGATTCGATCTTTAAATAGTTCTTCATACCAGTGGAAAGAGAAATTGGTCCAACGGACTAGTGATGTCCCTTCATTAAAAGAGAAGATGATGATAATGATGATTGGAAGATAGAAAAATAACATGATTAAAGGGATGTAGAAGTAGTAGAAGATTGAGAACTTGCGCTTATGATGATAACGTCTATTGCTTTTCATAACTAGCTCTATCCTCCTCACTACCGACGACGATCGTCGATTTCTTCTTCGGATTTTTATCCGTCACATTCGTTCGGTCTAAACGATTGACGATAAATGATGTTACGATAATTACTATGGTTAAAATAACAGCGATTGCACTTCCAGCATAACGATTATCAGCATTAATAAAATAACTTTCAATCATTTGACCGATAAAAGTGTATTTAGGATTTCCATCCGACATGTATTTTGGAATAACTAAGGTTGTGGCGGCAGGAAGAAATACCATGGTAAATCCCGATATTACTCCAGGAATAGAAAGTGGGAAAGTCACTTTGCAGAATGTTTTAAAACTACTTGCACCTAAATCTTTACTAGCTTCTTTTAAATTGTTTTCTATTTTTAAAAGTTGAGTATAGATAGGTAAAATCATAAAGGGAAGATAAATATAAACCATGACCAATATAACGGCTAAATCTGTTCCAAGCAAAGTAGTTTTTCCATACCCTAAAGCGTGAAGAGCTGTAGAAATTATTCCCCCTTCATCAAGAAGCTGCTTCCAAGCTACAACACGAAGCAAAAGATTGGTCCACATCGGTAAAGTTATAAACATATTGACGATATTTCTAACTTTAGGTGAGCATTTAGCCATAAAGTAAGCGAATGGATAAGCTAAGATTATACATAAAATTGTACAAATTAATGCGTAATAAAGTGAAAGACCTAATACTTTATAAAAATCTGGGTTAGATAAAAAACGCGAAAAATTTTCAATCGTTAAATAAATCTTATTGTTTCTTACATTTATAAAGGAATAAAACAAAATGAATAAGAAGGGAAGAATAACAAGGAACAAGAGAATAAAAATTAAAGGTATAGATAAGGATGAGAAAAAGGAAAACTTCATTTTAAAACGAAGTTTAGTGCTCTTATAGGCATTAACATTAGAGAATGCCATTTTACATTTGCTCCATAACGTGGATATCTTCGTTTTCAAAAGATATACCAACGCGGCTGTGGGGTGGAATATAATCCGTTGTATGAATTGTAATAAGTCTTTCAGTATCATCTAAAATAACATCAACTTCGTAAAAAACTCCCTTAAAGAAGATGTTATCAACAACACCTAATAGCTTACCTTTTTCAGGATCGACGATATCTAAATCTTCTGGCCTTAAAAGTAAGTCAACATTAGTTCCTGGTTCAATAAGTGTTTCATCACAAGAGAACAGATGATCATCTAAATAAACATGATGACTATCAACTACTTTGCCGGGGAAGAGATTTGAATCTCCAATAAAGTTAGCGACGTAACGATTGATAGGATCGTTATATATTTCATCAGCTGTCCCGATTTGTTCAATCTCACCATTTTTCATAACGATAATCTTATCAGCCATGGTTAAGGCTTCTTCTTGATCGTGAGTAACAAAGATAAAGGTAATTCCCGTATCTCTTTGAAGTTCTTTAAGTTCGTACTGCATTTCTTTTCTAAGCTTTAAATCAAGAGCACTTAAAGATTCATCAAGAAGAAGAACTTTAGGACGATTAACGATAGCACGAGCTATCGCAACTCTTTGTCTTTGACCACCAGAAAGATGAGCAACATTACGATATTCATATCCTTCAAGGTTAACTAGTTTAATAACTGATTGAACTCTTTCTTCAATTTCTTTCTTTGATATCTTTTTTACTAAACGACGAAAAGGGAAGAAAAATCTATCTAGTAAATCAAAAAAATTACGATGCTTTTTTACCTTTGGTATTCCGCCGTGGTTCTTTCTTGTTGTAAAGAAGAAGAAACCGTTATAGTAAGAGTCAAGAGGACTTCTTTTTTTAACTTTTTCTCTTTTTACATACGAGACTTTTTTAAGTTTTAAACCAAATGCGATATTGTCATAAACATCTAAATGAGGAAATAATGCGTAGTTTTGGAAAACTGTATTAGTTTCGCGCTTATATGGTGGAAGAGAAGTGACATCTACTCCATCAAATATTACCTTTCCTTCACTCGGAGCTTCAAATCCTCCGATGATTCTTAGTGTTGTTGTCTTTCCACATCCTGATGGACCGAGAAGACAGACAAATTCGTTTTGGTTAATGCATAGATCGATACTATGTAAAACTTGTGTAGCGCCGAAACTTTTACTGACGCCGTGAAGTTCAATAAGTGGTGAGTTTTTACCCATTTAGTGGACCCCCTTTATAATAATAAAATAATAATAGTTTAATACAACTTAAAATGCAATAAAAATTTAAAATAATTTTGAAGTTAGTTATAAATTTAGTCTCCTCTAATGGCTACG
>DNJQ01000073.1:0-4620 GCA_003497225.1 Bacillota bacterium
AAAAAGTGGCAGTTGGCCTCTTTAGCGACTGAAATATAAAAGATTTATTTGTTTTTATATAGATGTTTTCTATATTATTAAAATAAAATGCTTTACAAATTATTAACTATATATTAATATATTGAAGTCGCAGAAATGCGATCTTAGATCATATAAAGTGATATAAGAGTGGGCGAGAGTCCACTCTTTGTTCTTTATTAGGAGGTACAATGGAGATTACTAAAATTAGAGAAATTGCTGATGAAGTAGCAAATGAACAAGATTTGCGAGTCTATACTTGTGAATTCCGTGATGGTGAAGATGGCAAGGAACTTTATGTAGAAGTTGATTGCCCAAGCTTTATTGATATGGATGGCATAGTTAAGTTTTCTGAAGCTTTTTCAAAAAGACTAGACGAAATTGAAGATGAAATTGAAGAACAATATGTCCTTAACTGTTCATCCGCTGATCCGGAAAGAGAAATTACCGGTGAGAATTATAGTGATTATATTTCATCAACAATAAAAGTAGTAACTACTGATGATAATATTGTTATTGGGGAACTCGTTGATTCCAATGATGAATTAATTATTGTGCGCACTAACAATAAGGGACGGATAAAAAATGTTCAAGTTAGCAGCGATGATATTAAGAAGATAAACTTGCAAATTAACATATAGGAGGATTAAAAAATGGCAAGAAAAAAGAAGGTCGACAAACCATTTGATGGAGGATTGAATGTTAAAGAATTTGTTTCATCTTTATCATCTATTGAAGATGTATACAACATTGCACCTGATGAAACATTAGCAATACTTAAACATTCTTTTGAAAAGGCATATAAGCTTTTGGTTAATGAAAATGCTAAAAATGCCGAGGATATGAGAGTTGAAGCAAACATTGATATCGACAAAGGTCTTATGTCGATGGTTGAAATCAAAGATGTTTGTGAAGAAGAAAATTTGGAAGATGATTTCCTTCAATTATCCGTTGAAGAAGCTCGTCAAATTGATCCAAACATCAATGCTGGAGAGCAATTAAGAATTCCAGTAGACTTCACTAAGCTCGGTGATAAATTTCCGCTCAAGGTTATGCCTTTATTCTTACAAAGAATGAAAGAAGAATCGAGAAGTTCTATCAGAAAGTGCTTCAGCGATAAGATTGGTACAAATATCATTGGTACAGTCGAAAATGTTGAAGAAAATAGAGTTACAGTAAACTTTGACAAAGCTAATGGTGTGATGTTTGGTCGCGATTTAATTAAAGATGAATCTTTGCGCATTGGCGATAGAATTAAATGCTATTTAAGAGGTGTAGATGAAAAGAGAAAAGATGCAATTCTTTTGATTTCTCGTTCGGATAAAAACTTCTTAAAAAATTTGTTCTATGAACACGTACAAGAAGTTTCCGATGGAATTATTACCATTCACGGCATTTCAAGAATTGCGGGAGAAAGAGCAAAAATTTCTGTTTCGTCAAGCGATAGCAATATTGATCCTACCGGATCTTGTATCGGTCCTGATGGAAGCCGAATCAATTCCATTCGTGATGAAGTCAATAAAGAGAGAATTGATATTGTTAAGTATAACGATAATTTTATTCTCTATGTTGCTGAAGCTCTTCGCCCAGCCGAAGTTGTAGGTGTCAATCTTAATATCGATCCTAACGATGAAAATAAAATCCTCGTTATTGTCAAGAACGATGGTAAAAGAGTTGCTATTGGTAAAAGCGGTGTAAATGTTCGCTTAGCCTCACAATTAATTGGTAAAACAATCGATATTAAAGAACTCGATGAAGCTATGGGCGAAAACATCAAATACACTAGTATAGATGATGTTAAACGTGAGCAAGCTCTCAATATTCTTGATGAAAAAGAACAAAGTGAAAATACTCATGAGGATGATTATAGTCCTGAAGTTGAAGAGGAAGTTGAAGAAAAATTTGGTAGCCTTCCTGAAGAAGATGAAGAACCAGAAGTTAAAGTTGAAACTCCTGAAAAGAAACCTACTGTTGATGAACAAGAGCACATTGAAATTAAATCAACCAAACCTCGTGTTTCATTAGTTGAATTAGAGCAACAAATTGAGCAAGAGAAGAAACAAGGTAAACCTCAGCCTCAAGCTAAGTCCAAGCCTTCTAAGAAAGATAGTGAGAATTCATCTAATCAAGAGGAAGCTTTAAAAGCACCAACACCTATAAGCAAACCTAAACCTTCAATGCCTATCTATACTGAAGAAGAATTAATGGAAATTGAAGAAGAAGAAAACGAAGACGAAGATGACTTCGAGTACGAAGATTACGAAGAGTACGACGAAGGAGAATATTGATGAAAGAAGTGATGCGCTTAGACTGCGTAAATAACATTCACGCGGATAAGAGAGCACTTTTGAGAATCGTCTTAACTACTAATGGTGAAATTAAAATTGATCCAAGCGGAAAAATGCCAGGACGAGGAGCATATATTACTCCAAATTTGAACACACTTAATCTTGCTAAGAAGAATCATCGTTTAGAAAAATCTTTAAAAACTAAGATAGAGGAAAGTGTGTATGATGAAATCAAACGATACATTGAAAATAAATAAAACACTTTATAACAATGTAGGAATGGCGATAAGGGCTGGAAAAGTATTTGTTGGTGAAAAGCTACAAGAAAAAATGAACTTTAAAAAAGTTTATCTCGTTGTTGTAGCTAAAGATGCTTCAAAGTCCTTTATTGAAAGTATTCCTCAAGGAATTAAAGTTATCGAGTTTGATAATCAAACTAATCTTGGACTTTTAGTCAATAGGCCCAAGATTAATGGCTTTGGTATAGGTGATAGTAACCTTGCTAAACTCATTAGTAAAACCCTTATGACTATGAAAGGAGAAATAAATGGCGAAAAAGAATAATAGCAGTAATTATAAAAAGAATAAATGGAATAATAATAAGCAAAAAAATGGTCAAACTTATTCAAATTCTAATAGCAATAATTCTAAGCCCATTAAGGCTTGGGTTGAAGGCGGAGTCTTTGTTTATTCTGGAGCAATTTCGCTCGATCAATTAGCGAAAAGCTTAAATATTCCTGCTAGCGCAATAATGAAGGATCTTTTCATGAAAGGAAAGATGCTCACAATTAATTCAATTTTGGATGATGAGTTAATTGGCGAAATATGCCTTAGTTACGATATTGACTTTAAAAAAGAAGAAATAGTTGAAAAACAAAACTTCGAAAAATATGGTCTCGAATTTGATCCAAAAGATGGAGTTGAAAGAGCTCCAGTCGTAACTATTATGGGACATGTTGACCACGGTAAAACAACACTTATCGATGCCATCCGTGGGTCAAATATCGTTTCAAAAGAAGCTGGAAACATCACTCAATCTATCGGCGCTTATCAAAAAGAAATTAATGGTAAGAAAATAACATTCTTAGATACACCAGGACACGAAGCATTTACCGCTATGCGTGCTAGAGGTGCTTCTTTAACAGATATTGCTATCATCGTGGTTGCTGCTGATGATGGTGTTATGCCTCAAACTAGAGAAGCTATAGATCACGCAAAAGCTGCCGGAGTTTCAATTATTATTGCTATAAATAAAATTGATAAACCTGGTTCAAATCCTGAGAAGATCAAAGCTGATTTATCAGGACTAGGCTTAGTTTGTGAAGAATGGGGTGGAGATACCATTATGGTAGAAATCTCCGCTAAACAAGGAACCAACTTGGATAAGCTATTAGAAACAGTGCTCTTTGTCGCTGAGATGAAAGAATTAAAAGCAGATCCTTCCTCCCCGGCTTATGGTTCAGTAATTGAAGCCACACTTGATCCACATCAAGGGCCAAAAGCAACTTTATTAGTGCAAAATGGAACCCTTCATGTTGGTGATAACTTAGTTGTTGGCAATGCTTACTGTAAGGTACGTAAAATGGTCAATGAATATGGAAAATCAGTTCAAGTAGCCCCACCATCAACCCCGGTTTCGGTTACTGGTCTATCCGATGTTCCGGTTTCTGGAGACCACTTTATCGCTTATGAATCAGAAAAAGAAGCCAAGCAGATGGCGCAAAAGAGAGCTTTAACTGATTTATCTAAGCAAAATTATCAAAAGGAAATAACTCTTGATAGTTATTTTGCTAAAATTACTTCCGTTGAAAAGCCACGTTTAAATCTTATTATTAAAGCTGATTCAACCGGTTCAGTAGAAGCGATAAAATCCGCTTTAACAAAAATAGATGTTACTGGAGTTGATGTTAATATCATCCGTGGTGCCGCTGGTGAAGTTTCTGAAAGTGATGTTATTTTAGCTCAAGCATCTTCAGCAGTTATTCTAGCATTTAATATTAAAACCAATCCTTTAGCTATTAGTAAAGCCAAAGAAGAAAAGATTGATATAAGAAGTTACGATATCATTTATCGTTTAATTGAAGATGTTGAAGCAGCGATGAAAGGTAAACTTCTTCCAGTTTATGAAGAAGTTACATATGGTCACGCGACCGTTACGCAACTATTTAAATCATCAGCGACAGGTATAATTGCTGGATGTATAGTTTCTGATGGTACAGTTAAGGCTCGTGCAAAGGTTCGTATCATGCGTAAAAACAAATTGATTCAAGATACATCCATTGTTTCTTTGAAGAGATTTAAAGATGATGTTAAA
>DNJQ01000073.1:4910-5530 GCA_003497225.1 Bacillota bacterium
GATGATGTTAAAGAAGTTGGAACAGGATTTGATTGTGGTATTGTTTTAAAAGATAACGACGATATCAAAGTTGATGATGTTTTTGAAGTTTATGGTGAAGAGGTGAAGAAAAATGGCTGATAAGCATGGAAGAATTGCTACTTTGGTCATTAGAAATGTCACCGACATCATCATGAAGGAAATTCAAGATCCTATCGTATCTTTATGCTCCATCAACGAAGTTAGAATGAATAAAGATAACTCTTTCGCTCATATCTATGTTTCGCATCTACAAAAAGAGAAAACAGCGGAGTTAGTTGAATTCTTAAATGGTCGCAAAGGTTATATAAGACAAAGACTTGGAAAAATGATGAGCATTTATAAGATTCCTGATCTTCTTTTTGTCGAAGATAAACTTTACGAAAAAGGAGCAAAGATCGATTCGATTATCGATAGTTGGAAAAACAAATAATAAAACTCGCAAAACTTCAAAATTTTGAGTTTCCCCATTTTACGATGAAATCAGTATGAAAAACTATGAATCAATAAATAGGGCTTACATAGTAAACACAGATTATTTTGAAATATTTGAAAAAACTATACTATTTTTGCTTATCTATTATATATTTTTTCTATCCCTT
>DNJQ01000081.1 GCA_003497225.1 Bacillota bacterium
TAAGAAAAAATAATATATTTGTCATATCATCCCTCTAATTAGATTTTACAATAAATATATATATTTATCTATCTACCCTTATATTTTTTGTATGACAGAATCAATTCTTCGTCTAACTTCACTAGGAGTTAATATCTTTAAAGTAGAATAAAGATTAGGACTATTTTTAGAAGTAGTTAAGCAAATTCTAATCATCTCAGCTACATCACCGATGTGTCCGACATAACTATCTTTATCCTTTTTATATTCTTTAACGCTACTTGCAAAACCATGCTTTGCTCCAAGTTCTTTTAAAGAAGCAAACCAAGTAGATTCATCAACTTCAACATTTAAAGTTGAACTAAATTCTTTTAATACAGTCTTGATTAAATCTTTTGATATATATGGATTAAATGGAAGTTCTGCTTTAGCTAACATTTCATCATATATTTCCTTATCAAAGAACTTAATCTTTTCAAAAACATCAGAATATACATCATAATCTTTTCTTGGATGCTCTTGATTTCTTTCAATATTCATAATGTTCTTAAACATTTCGGGTTGCTTTAAAATAAACTTTTTAAGGTTTTCATCATATTTACTAGCATATAAACTGGCTTCATTATATATTGTATCAACATTTTTATAGGCGAGAACTTCCTTAGAAATATTGCGAAGTTTTGGTAAATCAAATAGTGCACCATCTAAACTCATCTTACTAAAACTAAATGTAAAGTTCTTTACATCATCTAAAGGATGTTCACGAAGCCATTCTTCAAAATTAGAATTAGCTATAGTTAATAAGTATTTAATAATACCTTCAACAGGATATCCTTTTTCAATGAAATAACTTACTGCTGCTTCAGCGTCTTTTCTTTTAGAAAGTTTTCTTCTACTTCCATTTTCGTCTATCTTCATAATGACTGGAAGATGAGCGTATTCCGGAGCTTTCCAACCAATTGCTTCAAATAACTCTAAATGAATTGGTAAAGAAGATAACCATTCTTCACCACGTGTTATTGTCGTTGTTCCCATATAGTGATCATCAACTAAATGAGCGAAGTGATATGTTGGAAGTCCATCAGACTTCATTATAACTATATCTTGGTCATTTTGAGATAAGTTTAAATCTCCTCTTATAAGATCGTGAACTCTAATATATTTTGTATGATCACCCATGGATTTAAATCTTATAACATATGGCTTTCCTGCTTTAATAAGTTCCGCCGCTTCATCATTACTATAATTGCGGCATTTAGCATAAAGACCATAATATCCAGGAATAACTTTATTAGCCTCTTGGGTGGTGCGCAAAAGATTTAAATCTTCTGGCGTACAAAAACAAGGGTACGCCCGACCACGTTTAATAAATTCTTTGATAACAATCTTATAAATATCAGCTCTTTTAGATTGAACATAAGGTCCATAATCACCTTTTTCTGTATCGCCAAAATAACCTTCATCAGGAACTATTCCAAAGTTTTGAAGTTGTTCAATAAGTTCTTTTCCCGCGCCAGCGATTTCTCTTTTTTGATCAGTATCTTCTAAACGCAAATAAAAGACCCCACCAGTTTGTTTACCAACGGTACGTGCAACTAAAGAAGTAAATAGTCCGCCGGTATGTAAAAATCCCGTTGGGCTTGGGGCAAAACGGGTAACCTTAGCTCCTTCAGGTAAATTGCGCGGAGGATATCTTCTATCTAAATCCTCTAAAGTTTCCTTAACATCAGGAAAAATCAATTCTGCTAATTCTTCATTATTCATATTTATTCCTCCTATCTTATAGGTCTTATATAAAACTTACCATAAACCTGATAAGAATTCATCACCGTAACAAAACAGTTTTCATCAACTTCTCGCATTATCTTAATGGCTTTTTTAACTTCATTATATGAAACAACCATATAGATAATCTTTTTATCCGAACCAGTATATCCACCTTTAGCATCAACTATTGTACATCCGTGCGGGAAGGCGTGAAGAAGTACAGCCGCCATGTGGTCAGAACTTGTAAATATTTGAAGTTCAGTTTTCTTGTTCTTGGTATTTAATAAATCAATAACTTTAGAACTAGTGAAGAAATATATACAAGTATATAACGCCATAGTTACTGCTTGAGTGTTATTTTCATTTTTACCAATAACTCTTACCATGATATATGAAAAGACGATTGTAGCATTTATCATCATGGTATATTTTCCAACCGATGTAGATTTCTTTTCTGCTACATATAAAGCAACTACATCCATTCCACCAGCGCTAGCTCCTATTAAATAAGCCAAGGAAGAATGGATACCAGTTAAGATTCCAGCAAACAAAGCCCGAGCGATGTGATCATTATCTAAAAGGAAGATACTGGTCATTGTTTCGGGTAAAACTTCATTAAAGATAGAAACCATCAAAACATTTATAAATGTCAAAATTGTAAATCTTCTTCCAATCTTAAACCACGCTAGAACAAAAATAGGAATATTAACAGCAAAATATAGTATAGATGTTATTAGTTTTTGATCAGGTTTTGTTCCTGATACACGTTCACAAATAACTTCAATTACTTGAACAATAACTTGCGATATACCTCCAACGCCGCCAGAAATTAAATGCGCTACACCATCTCTATTTGGTGCAATAAAAGATCTAAATCCATAGGCGAACACGAAAGCGGATAAACATGTAACAAATATGGATGCCGCCCAATCTAATACTAATTTTAATGTCGAATGATCTAAAAGATATTTTCTTAATCTTTCTTTAAGCTGTTTCATACTTCCCCTCGAAACATTGATTATTATAGCAATGCTTATAATTCTTAACAATAAAAAAGTAATTAATAATATTATATTTTTATATAAAGCTAAAAAACTGCTCTAAAATAAACAAAAAGAGTGGAAAACCACCCTT
>DNJQ01000118.1 GCA_003497225.1 Bacillota bacterium
TATAGTCCTTTTAAGCAAAGAGAAATTTAGAAGAAACAACTTATATAATTTATATAAACGCTCTTGTACAAAGGAATAATTTTAAATATAATTCTTGTACTTTATGTGTAGGAGGCTAGCGATGATAAAGAAAATAACCAAACGTGACGGAAGAGTTGTTAATTTCGATGCCACAAAGATTCTTAATGCGATAACAAAAGCTGTTGATCGTTCCGAAGAGGATGTAAAAGTTGGAGAACTTGTTGATGAAGTAGTTTCAACATTAAACAGCAAGTATAAAGGATCTGATATTCCTACGGTTGAGGAGATTCAAGACATAATTGAAAATGTTTTAATCGCTCATAATTATGCTAAAACAGCAAAGGAATATATTACTTATCGTCGTGAAAGAACTAATGTAAGAGAAGCAAAGTCGCGTTTGATGTCGACTTTAAAAAACATTACTTTCCAAGAAGCTAAAGATAGTGATGTTAAAAGAGAAAATGCTAATATTGATGGCGACACGGCCATGGGAACCATGCTTAAATATGGTTCAGAATCAGCCAAAGATTTCTATATAACTCATCTTTTATCTAAGGATGTCGCTGCCGCTCATCTTAATGGTGATATTCATATTCATGATTTAGACTTTTACACTTTAACCTTAACTTGTTGTCAAATTGATTTGCTCAAATTATTCCACGGTGGATTTTCTACCGGTCATGGTTTCTTACGTGAGCCTAATGATATTAGATCATATGCTGCTTTAGCATGTATCGCTATTCAAGCTAACCAAAACGATATGCACGGTGGACAAGCTGTTCCAAACTTTGATTTTGCTATGGCTGAAGGTGTAAGAAAAACCTATCAAAAGATATTCCGCAACAATGTTATTAAGTTTATCGAATTTGTCGATGGAAAAGACTTAACTAAAGAGTTAAAGGATTACTTTAAAGAACTTTGCAAATTAGGTTTAGAGCCTCGCTATCACGATTATAAATCAAGTGATAAATGCTTTGAACTTTTAGAAAAGAAGTTTAAGGGATTAAGTTTCTCAAAGATTAAGAAAGTTGTTGTGGCTGATTCAGAGAAAGAGATTGAAGAACAAACACATCAAGCGATGGAAGCTTTAATTCACAATCTAAATACGATGCACTCCCGTGCTGGAGCTCAAGTTCCATTCTCATCTTTAAACTATGGAACTGATACTTCTGAAGAAGGACGTTTAGCAGTTAGATCAATTTTAAAAGCCACGATTGAAGGACTTGGAGATGGAGAAACTCCAATCTTCCCAATTCAGATATTTAAAGTTAAAGAAGGTGTGAGCTTTAATCCTGAAGATCCGAACTACGATTTATTTAAATTAGCTATTGAATGTTCAGCAAAAAGATTATTCCCAAACTTCTCGTTCCTCGATGCACCATTTAATAAGCAATACTATAAAGAAGGCGATTATAATTCCGAAGTTGCTTATATGGGTTGTAGAACACGTGTTATGGGAAATAACTTCGATCCTAGTAAAGAAGTTACTTGCGGTAGAGGTAATCTTTCCTTCACCTCAATTAACCTTCCACGTTTAGGTATTGAAGCTCATAAAGATATCGATTTATTCTTTAAAAAACTCGATGACATGATTGATTTAGTAATTAAGCAATTACTTGAAAGATTTGAAGTTCAACGTCATAAGAAAGTTAAGAATATGCCATTCTTAATGGGACAAAAAGTATGGTTGGATTCAGAAAAATTATCTTGGGATGATGAAATAGATAAAGTTATTCGTCATGGAACTTTAACTGTTGGTTTCATCGGCCTAGCTGAATGTTTAGTTGCTTTAACTTCTAAACACCACGGTGAATCAGAAGAGAGCCAAGCCTTAGGTTTAAAGATAGTTAGTAGAATGCGTGAAAAAATGGATAAGGCTTCTAAAAAGTACAATCTTAATTTCTCACTTATCGCTACACCGGCCGAAGGTCTTTCCGGTAGATTCGTAAAAATTGATAAGAAAAAATATGGAGTTATTAAAGGTATCACTGATAGGGAATATTACACCAACTCCTTCCATGTACCTGTTTATTATCCAATCTCTATGTTTAAAAAGATTGATCTTGAAGCACCTTATCACGCTTTAACTAATGGCGGTCATATTACTTATATTGAAGCTGATGGTGATTTAGCTAAAAACACCGAAGCTTTTGAAAAGATTGTTCGTCACATGAAAGATGCTGGAATAGGATATGGAGCAGTAAATCACCCAGTTGATCGTGATCCAGTTTGTGGATATAACGGAATCATTGATAATGAATGTCCAAAATGTGGAAGAAAAGAAGAAGAGGGTGAGATGCCCTTTGAAAGAATAAGAAGAATTACAGGATATCTTGTTGGAACACTTGATCGCTTTAATAACGGAAAACGTGCAGAAGAGCATGACCGTGTAAAACACAAGATGGGTTATTCTAGTGGACAAGAAGGAAAAAATTAGAATCGCTGATATAATCGAAGAATCCATCGTTGATGGCCCAGGAATTAGAATAGCAATCTTTATGCAAGGTTGCTTGCACCACTGCTATAAATGCCACAATCAAGGAACGTGGGATATGAATGGTGGAAGAGAAATGTCTTTGAAAGAAATTGAAGATGTTTTTGTTCGTAATTCATTTACTGATGGATTAACGATGACCGGCGGGGACCCTTTTTATCAAATAGAAGCATTAAAAGATATTGTTGTTCTTGTTAAACAAAAGTATAAACTCGATATAATTGTTTATACTGGTTTTACTTTTGAACAAATATTAGATATGGCTGAAAGTAATAATAACATTAAAGACATTCTCAATAATATTGATACTATTATTGATGGCCTTTTTGTGAACGATCTTAGAGATTTAACTCTTCCATATCGAGGATCAACTAACCAAAGAATAATTGATGTTAAAAAAAGTTTGGCATCAAAGTCTATAATTTTAAAATCTTTATAATTAATCATATATAATTATATAT
>DNJQ01000137.1 GCA_003497225.1 Bacillota bacterium
TGGAGGTAGTTGAATGGAACTAAAAAAGACATTAAATATGCCTAAAGGCAAATTTGAAATGCGAGGAAATTTGACTATTAAAGAGCCGGAATTTTTAAAAAGATTTGACGCATTAGATTTGTATCACAAGTTGCTCGAAAAGAACAAAGGTAATAAACCTTTTTATCTTCATGATGGCCCACCGTATGCCAACAATGATATCCACGCTGGTCATGCATTAAATCGTATTGTTAAAGACATATATAATCGTTATAAAAACCTTAAAGGTTATTATGTTGAATTTACACCCGGATGGGACACACACGGATTACCAATTGAAAACGCCGTCACTAAATCAGGTAAAGATCGTCGCAAAATGTCGGTTACTGATTTCCGTAAATGCTGTGAAGAATATGCTTTAAAGCAAGTTGAAAAGCAAAAGGCTCAAATGAAAAGACTCGGTGTAGTCGCTGATTGGAATGAACCATATTTAACTCTTCAGCCAAAATATGAAAAGGCTCAAATAGAAATTTTTGCTGATATGGCTTTAAAAGGCTACATTTATCGTGGACTTAAACCGGTTAACTGGTCATATAGTTCTGAATCTGCTTTAGCTGAAGCTGAAATTGAATATCAAGATGTTGAGGCTACAACAATATATGTATCATTTAAAGTTGTTGAAGACTTTGGTCCTATAAAAGCTGGCGATGCTTTTGTAATTTGGACCACAACACCTTGGACAATTCCTGCAAACTTAGCAATATGTTTGAATCCAGATCTTGAATATGGTGTTTATCAATGTGATCAAGGAAGATTAATATTCTTGACTTCTCTTTCCGAAACTTTGATTGATAAACTTGGACTTAGCAACGTTTCATTAAAATCCGTATTTAAAGGAAAGGATGTTGAAGGTGCAAGAACTAGACACCCACTTTATGACCGCGATTCAGTAATAATCGTTGGTGATCATGTTACCGATGATGCTGGTACCGGTTGTGTTCATACTGCTCCTGGTCATGGTATGGATGACTATAAAGTCTGTCAAAAATATGGAATTCAACCATTTTGTCCCGTTGATAATCAAGGAAAAATGACAGCCGAAGCTGGGGAAAGATTAGCTGGATTATTCTATGAAGATGCTAATGAAATGGTTTTAACCATGCTTAAAGAAACTGGAGCGCTTCTACATAGTGAAAAAATTGTCCACTCTTATCCATTTGACTGGAGAACACATAAACCTTTGATTTTCCGTGCAACTACCCAATGGTTTGCTTCATTATCAAAGTTTAAAGATCAACTATTAAAAGCTGTTGATGAAGTAGAGTTTAAACCATCATGGGGTAAAAATAGATTATACAAGATGATTGAAGGTCGTGAAGACTGGTGTATATCTCGTCAAAGAGCATGGGGTGTTCCAATTCCAATCATATACTGCGAAGATGAAACTCCAATCATCGATAAAAAAGTATTTGACCATATAGCAAATATTATTGGCGAAAAAGGTTCTTCTGCTTGGTTTGAATTATCTGCAAAAGAACTTCTTCCAGATAATTACACTAACCCTCATTCACCGAATGGAATATTTACCAAAGAAAAAGATATCATGGATGTTTGGTTTGATTCTGGATCTTCCTTTAAAGCTGTTGATATCAATAGATCTAGACCTTTCCCTGCTGACGTCTATCTAGAAGGAAACGATCAATATCGTGGTTGGTACAATGCTTCAATAATTTTATCTGTTGCAACAACTGGAGAAAAACCATTTAAGAAAGTTGTTACTCACGGAATGATGGTTGATGCCAATGGCGAAAAATTTTCTAAATCTAAAGGAAATGGCGTTGATCCAAATAAGATCTGTCAACAATATGGTGCAGATATCTTTAGATTATGGACAACTTTTATCGACTTTACTCAAGAGACCAAACTTTCTGAAGAACTTATTAAAATAACATCTGATAGTTATCGTAAAATTCGTAATACAATGAAGTTTATGCTTGCTAATATCTATGATGATGAAGAACATTTTGCTGAAATTGATGAAAAGCAATTAGAGTTATCAATCATCGATAAGATGATATTAAATCAATTGAATTATGTTCTATCAGTTGCTGATAAAGCTTATAACAACTTTGAATATAGTACTGTTAATTCAGTCATATCTAATTTCATTATTAATGACTTATCAGCATTCTATTTAGACATTAGTAAAGATTATCTTTATTGTGACAAAAAGAATAGTCCTCGTAGAAAGGCTATACAATATGTCCTACTTCAATTAACAAAGAAGTTAGCCATCGTTTTAGATCCTATCTTGCCATTTACTATGGAAGAAGTTAATGATCACTTGCCGGAAAATGTTAAAACGCCAGTATCAATTGCTCTTTCTTCCTATCCTGATACTAAATATGATGAAAAACTCTTAGGAGAATATGCTAAACTTCAACAAGTGTTATCAAAGATAAAATCAGCAATTGAAGAGAAACGTCAAACAAAAGAAATTAATTCTTCTAGCGAAGCTCATGTCACTTATAAAGTTGAGAAAGATGAAAAAGAACTTCTTAGTAAATTAAATGAAGAAACTTTAGCTCACGCCTTAAATGTTTCTTCCTTTGCATTTGGTGATACAAATAAAGTTGAACATCATCATGGAACTAAGTGTGATCGCTGTTGGAATTATTTTGATGAAACAGAAGAAAATGAAAACGGCGAGCATTTGTGTAAGCGTTGCTTAGAAACGGTGAAAGATGAATATAGCGAAGATTAAAAAAGGTCTAATTTGGTTTTTAAAATCTTGGCTTTGGATAATTCCACTTCTCTTCTTCTTGGATATTCTAACCAAGCAGCTTTTTGAAAAAGTCATTTTAAAAACAGACGGTAATTCTATAACAGTTATTCCGCACTTTATTTCCTTTACTTTAACACACAATCTCGGTGCTGCGTGGGGAATATTTGCCGGAATGGACTGGCTTTTAATTACCTTTAGTGTCGTTTGTGGAATATTAATGGTTGCATTTTTAGTCTATAAATATAAGGTTTTGCGCTTAAGCACAAAGATTGCTTTAATGTTAATGATTTCTGGAGCCTTTGGTAATCTTATTGATCGCGCCTTCTATCCAAATGGTGTTATTGATTTTATTGAATTTACTTTTATTGATTTCCCTATCTTTAATTTAGCTGATGCCTTTTTGGTTATTGGTGTAATCGTCTTGGTCATAAGTGAAATAGTTAATGAAGTTAAAGATCACAACAAAAAAAGCAAGAATGAAAAGGCTGATGAAGATGAGGCCTTTAATAAATTTTCGGAAAATTTAAAGGAAAAAGAACAGGATAGCAAAAAGGATGAACAATAGATTCGAGTGCAATAAAGCCTCTAGATTAGATGAATTTCTCGCTGAAAATCTTTCAATATCTCGTTCCCAAGTTAAAAAAAAGATTTCTTCTAACCTTGTTTTAATTGATGGAACAATAGAAAACAAGGCCGGAAGAATCGTTAAACTAGGGCAAATTGTCGAGATTAAAGAAGATGAAGAAACTTTAAAAAAACAAAGTGAATATGATTTTTTAACTCAGCCATTTGCTGTCCTTTTTGAAGATGATGATTTATTTATTATTAATAAAAAAAGAGGTGTGGTAGTTCACCCTTCCCCTGGTCATGAAAACGATACTTTAGTTAACTATCTTATAAAGAACTATTCTTGGTGCAAATCATTGCTTGAATATGATTCTTTGCGTCCTGGAATTGTTCACCGCATCGATAAAGACACGAGTGGTGTTTTAATAATTGCCAAAAACATTAATACTTTTAACACTTTAAAATCCATGGTAAAAAATCACGAAATTAAACGCGATTATCTTTGCCTTGTTAAAGGTCACCCAAAACATGAAAAATTTATGATTGATGCTAATATCGATCGTGATATAAATAACCGGAAAAACATGAAGGTAGTTTCCTCTTATAAAGGAAGAAATGCTATTACTCATTTCGTTTTATCAGCAAAATATAAGACCTCTTCTTTGCTTTCCTGTTCCTTAGAGACTGGAAGAACGCATCAAATTCGTGTTCATCTTGATCACTTCGGTTATCCCATAATTGGTGATCAAGTTTATGGAAAGACAGAAATTAATAATTTTAAAGATGGTCAGCTTTTACACGCATATAGAATTACATTAATTCATCCTACAACTAAAAAAGTTATATCTATTTATGCTCCATTAGATGAATACTTTAAAAAAGCAATCATAACTCTATCCAAACGTTAATTAAAATAAAATTTTATGTGATAAGCGTTCTTTTTTTAGCATGCTACCACTTAGATCAAGATCACGATTGTCTAAAAGGAAGGTTATTATATCTTCGCGTGTTTTCTTGTGCTCTTCTTTTAATAAGCGAGATAAACGCTCTTCTTCAATTATATCTTTACTTACACAGTAGCCAAAATGATAACAAGCAAAGATATAAAGTGCTGCAATAGGGCTTTGGAAGACATTTTGATTTAGGTTTTCAAATCCTTCAAGAACTTTTTCCTTCCCTAAAACGCCTTTTAATGAACAAATGTCAATGATTTCCTTGCCAAAACTTGTTCCTGAGTTTTGAAGCAAGGACAGACCTTTTTTTTCATCAATTTTCGTTGTTCCATAACCATGAATATAATAAAGACCGAGATTACACATCGCGTATTTATTCTTATACTCATTTGCAAGTTTTGAATAGATATTAAAAGCTTTATCAAATTTTTTCTGCTTCTCATAGATCATAGCTAAAAGAAAACTAGCTGATACTTCATCATACTTTAGATAAAACTTACTAAGTCTAGCTGCTTTATCATAATGTTCATCGCTGATATGCAGTTTAATTAGTTTCTCTAAGATGACTAACCTTTGATTGAGTTCTAGTTTCATCATTAAACTATGAAAGTGTTCCGATATACCTTCATAATCGTGAGTTCTAATATAGAAGTTAACTAAGCACTTCAATGATTCAGTATTTTCTCTTTCAATACCCGAATCAAATAAGTGTTTCATCGTAATAAAATCATTCATTTTGTAACACCATTCTCCTAATAATGCATAAGCATCTAAAATGTTTTTTCTTATTGCTAATAAAGCAAAGTCTTTTTTCTTTGATGTAAGTTCTGAAAGTCTAGCGTAACCGCGATTATCACAAATTCTCGCTGTTACAGCATTTAGACATTCATCCACTTTTATTTGGTAGTTTGTCTCAATTAGTGAAAGATAATAATTAGCAGTCCCATACCCTTCCTTTTCAAGAAGTTTGCACCATCTTATTAATTTTTCATCATTTCCCGAATAAAGATAAAATTCAATTAAGATAATTATTGCTTCAACTCGGCTTGAAACTTTTACTAGTTTAATGAGCAATTGTTCACCTAATTTAATATTTAAAAATCCAGAATTTCTTTGATAAAGATAAATAAGTGCAAGAATCAAATTCAAATCATAATCATTACTTTTTTCTATCATCTTAATGACTGAAAAATAATCGAACTTTTTAATATATGATTTAATTAAGGGAATAACTAGATATTTGTTGCAATTTTTAATCGAACTATATCTTGTAATATTAAGACTTTTAATTTTAAAGTTTACAAAGTTTATTCTTCGCCGCTTTTTAAAACCATTAAAGTTCAAAGATAAAATTCTCTTTGCAATATTATATGTTTCGCTTAAAAACTTAGCGTTTAAAACCATCAAGCCGGCACCTTATCATCATCGTCATCATCTTCCATCGCAAGCTTAACAAATAATTGATCGTTAGCTAAATCGCCATTAGTTGAAATATCGATTAAAGCATTAATTTTGTTTATCTGATTCGCGTGCTCAGCGAGAAACTTCTTGCGCTCTATACGATATTTAACCATAAGATAATCAGCAATATTTGCTACAAATTCACCATTTGTTGGATGTCCTCTACTAATTGAATACGAATAGGAAAATATCTTTTCAACAATATCGACGTTGCTCTTTGTCCAACCAGTTTCTATAGCGTGACGCATGGATCTTTCAACTTTAGAAGATGTTGTTTTATACATTAAAGCTATAGTCGGATAGACCACCTTCGTTATTCCTAAGGTGATGCAATCAATGTTGAGAAAAGACATTTCAATCGCTCTTTTTAGAAAAGTATATCCTAATAATGAAGCAGCGATTCCTATTTCATGTAAAATGTTAGTTAAGTCTTCGTTAAAATTATCGATATCAATACCATCGACAATTATTTGACGTATCCACTTATCTAAAACATAACATGTGTTGCTATAGATTTTCATGTTAATAAGATGTGATAATTGTGTTTGACTTAAAGTGATACCAAAAGTCAAATCAACTCCAATCTCTTTAGTTTGAAACTCATCAGGTACTTTTTCTCCACGGCGATAAACGATAGCTTTAAATAATCTTCTTGATGCGATAATAGATGCTGCCTGAGCATTGATAATGCGGATAATATCATGTAGTTCAGCCTTCTTGAAGCAATTCTCAATAATTACGATATCAGCTCTAATAAAATTACTAATATTTAGCTCTAACTCCTTAGCATCATGACTTAGTCCAACAAATTGAAACAACTTCGTTCCAGCTAATTTTGATGATAGTTCCGATATCATTCTACGGTCTTGCATGACTAGATAAAATCTTTTCATCTGAATCTCCTCTTTCTAGCTTGCAAAGAAAAGACTCAAACAAAAAGCTTTACAAATTGCCTAAAAAAAAGCAGAAGAGCTGTGTTTAAATCTCTTCTTTGTAAAGCAACCAAATTATAAAACATGTCTAGTGGAAAAGTAAATATTTTTTTTATAATTGGCAAATTTTGATAGTTAAGACAAACGATATTCGACACAATCTTTAGGTTTATACTGCTTTTCTACATTCTTTATTTCATCCGCCA
>DNJQ01000054.1:0-173 GCA_003497225.1 Bacillota bacterium
ATTAAATAATTTTTGAAAAGTCTTCTCTTCTTCTAAACTTAGTTTATCATTATAAAACCGAGAAATCATTTCTTCTATTGGAAGATCTAAAAATAGATGACAAAAAGAAGAAAAACTTAAAGGTCTGGACAAAAATCTTTTTTCGTTTTTTAAAAGTAAATCTTGATAATAAG
>DNJQ01000054.1:489-3918 GCA_003497225.1 Bacillota bacterium
GATTAACGTATAGAATAGAAAATTTTAGTTCCTTAAAGTGCTTATTAATAAATGGTCTCAATCCTCTTACTTTTTCGGAATAATAAAGAATTAATAAATCTATATTTTCTTTTAAAGAAAAAACATATTCAGTAAATCCTTTAAAATCATCACTAGCTATATATTTTGTAAATACTGTAAAGTGACGCATATTGATGCGGTAAACACTATTAAATGATTTTGCTATTCTTCTTTCTAATGCGGTCTTATCCTTCATAAAAAGACCGGTTATAAGTCCTACTATTGGCTCATTCATTTTCTTCTTTTTCTCGCTGTTTTGCTCACTATATAATTAGATAATAATTTTGAAGAGAAGTGGCTCATAAAAGCCAAGAATTTAAACTTAAAAGTAGGAATAATAATTGCCTTACCCTTAAATAGTTTTTTAACCGCGACTTTTGCAACTTTTTCTTTAGATACCGGTTTAATACTAAACTTCACATTAGCGGTCTTTTCAAATCCCGTCGCTACTGGACCAGGGCATAAAACTGATATCGTTACTGGGCTCTTTTTATCTTTTAGTTCACGGCGGTAACCTAAAGAAAGATGTAAAGAATATACCTTTGTAGCATAATAAGTGCTCATATATCCACTTGAACTAAAAGCCGCTAAAGAAGAAGTAACTAAGATTCTTCCACTACCTTGAGCATACATTTTATTAACAAAAAATTTTAATGTTCGGTGCATGGCTTTAATATTAACATCGATCATTTGCATTTCTTTTTGATCGCTAGTTTCTAAAAATGTTCCTATATCACCAAAACCAGCATTATCAATAAATACATCAATATTAATATCTTTAAATGCTTCAAGCAATCTATCAACTTCTTTATCATCTGCTAAGTTACATCTAAAATAATGCGCATTAGAAAATTCTTCTAATGAAAACTCTTCTCTAGATCCAACTATATATATTTCATATTGGCGTTGATTTAAAATTTTTGCAATAGCTAAACCAATACCTGATGTACCCCCAGTAATTAAAGCAATCATAATTACCTTTCGTCTTTAAAACTATCAGCAATACCTTTAGAAAGTTTACCAGCCAAATATGCGTTATTTTTAATCAAAGCAATATTAGCCTTTAATGATTTTCCTTCAGTCTTTTCAGTTATTCTTTGAAGCAAGAATGGTGTGACTTTCTTTCCTTCAATACCAGCTAACTTCATTTCATTAATAGCAGATTCTATTTCTGCTTCAATATATTTTTCATCTAAAGAATCTGCTTCGGGAATTGGATTTAAAAGCAGTGCTCCATATCCTGGGGCTAATGTTCTATTATTTTTAACTATCTTATAAATAAGTTCATCATCTTCAATATTACAAGGAGAAGGATAACTGGAATTACGTGTATAAAATAAAGGTACTGTTTTACTTTTATATGTCATTACTGGAACGCCAGCAGTTTCTAAATATTCTAATGTTTTAGGAACATCTAATATAGCTTTAGGTCCAGCACAGATAACTACTACATCAGTATGTGTGAATTCCATTAAATCTGCAGAAACATCGTAAGTCTTTTCTGCTTCGCGGTGAACTCCACCAATTCCACCAGTAGCAAAAAGATGAATGCCGGCAAGTTTAGCAATTCTCATCGTTGCAGCCACAGTTGTAGCTCCCCAACCATTATTAGCCAAGCAATAACTTAAATCGCGAGTTGAACATTTCATGACATCATTTCTTTTACCAAATTCTTTGATATCATCTTCGGTCATGCCTATTTTTATTTTGCCATTAATTAGACCTATGGTTAACGGTATCCCTCCACCACGTCTAACTTCATCTTCAACCATTAAAGCCGTAGTGACATTTTGTGGATATGGCATACCGTGAGAAATAATTGTTGATTCTAAAGCAACAACATTTTTTCCACGGAAATCATAATCTTCAGTGAATAATTCATGTAAGTCCATTCTTTCTTTCATTTTCTGTTCTCCTAACTAATAATGATAACAAAAAAACAATAATTAAGCCACAATTACAATTATTAATTAAAAGCAAAACTTTATGCAGTTAAAATTGATATTTTATAAAAACATAGCCATATAAAATGGGATAAATGTTACATTTCCTTTTCGTTTAATATCTTTACCATAAATTACATATGATGTTTTAATTCGATCTGAATATTTTGCTTCAAACATGTCTAATGATTTATGTGACATATATGATGAAGATTTAACTTCAATTGGAATAAGTTTTTTACCCGAAGAAAGCATAAAATCAAGTTCATATCTATCAAAAGTATGAAAATATAAATCATATCCTAAAGATACTAAAGTTTGTGCAACAGCATTTTCCATTATCATACCTGTATTAACTTGAAGTTTATCAATAATAAGCTGTTTATAAATAGATTCTTCAATTGGCTTATTCGAGTCTTCAAATATCGCTGTAACTAATAACCCTGTATCACCCATATAAATCTTTTGTTTTCCATAATCCTTTGTAAGATTAAACCCAACGTTAGGATCTTTACAGTTATTTGCAATATTAACTATCATAGAATCTTTAATTGCTTCATAGGAACTATATGCTCTAGTTACACGTGCGTTTTTACCAAGCGCTACTGAACGAAACATTTTGCTTTTAGTAGATAATTCAGAAGGAACAGCATTTAAAATTAATGAAGTAGAAAACCTATTTTTAGCATCAAGTTTTTTTAAATCATCTCTATATAAATTGAGTATATCTCTTTTAACTTCATCAACACGAGAAAAATCATTAGTTTCAAGTAGTTCATTAACTGCCTGTGGCATTCCACCAACCGCTACATAAAGCATATAATCTCTCATAACTCTTCGGTGTGCTGCTTGACCTAATGGCTCAAGTTTTTCAAATAAGGTTTTTAAAATGCTACAAGTTACAAAATCTCCCTTAGCCCACAAAAATTCCTCAAAGTCCATCGGGTACATATTAATACGCTTTTCTTCACTTGGAATAAGAATATTTTCAACATTCTGTTTGAGTGTGATTAAAGATCCGGTTTCAATATAATCGTATCTTCCATCTTCAACAAGTTGTTTAATAGATTGTCTTGCTAAAGGAAATAATTGTACTTCATCAAAAATGATTAATGTTTTTCTAGGTATAAGTCTTGTTCCATATATCAAAGATAATGATCTAAAGAAAGAATCCAAATCAGAAATATCATATTTTAAAAGCGATTCAACTTTATTTATATCTTTTTGGAAGTTTATCAAAATATAAGTTTCATATTCATTCTTAGCAAATTCTTCAACTATTGTTGATTTTCCAATTCTTCTTGCACCTTGAACAAGAAGTGCTCTTTTATCAGACCAATTCTTTTTCCAATCTAGTAATTTATCATATATTTTTCTTTTAAATATCATATGCTCAATTTCCTTTCTAGTATAATTTATTATATCA
>DNJQ01000070.1 GCA_003497225.1 Bacillota bacterium
GATTTATTAGGAATAGAAACAGATATAGATTTTTCTAATCCTATTGAAGTTGAAAAATTTCAAGATGAAATTTTAAAAAGATATTATCGTCCCACGCCAACAAAGGGAATATTACATTTTTTAGATTATGCTAAAACTAATGGTTTTCATTTAGCAGTATTAAGTAATACTATTTATTCTAAAAGATTTACTTTGAATGCTATTATAAACACCTTTAAATGGAGTGAAGAGAAGTTTAATTCTTATTTTGATTTGCTCATGGTATCAAGTGAGGTTGCTTTTAAAAAGCCTAATGATGATTTCTTTAGACTTGGTATGAAAAAAGTTGGATGCAGTAATCCAAGTGATGCTATTTATATTGGTGATAGTCCAACCTTTGATGTTTTAGGTTCTGCTTCGGCAAAGATGAATCCTTGTCACTTTAACTTTAAAAATAATGCAACTTCAAGTCTAAATCAAATCAAGGGTTTATTTAGTTTTAAAGATTATAGTGAACTTGAAAGTATGTTAAAAAATAATAAAGAATATAGACCTAGAATACCAGAAGAAATTGAGTTTGGGGTACATAAAGATGAATGGTAATATATTTGAACAAGAGGTGACTTTTAACTATAGTGATTTTGATGTCCATGATAAAATATTGCCTTCAACTTTACTTAGAGTATGTCAGGATATTGCAAGTAAACATTCGGAAACTTTAAATATTGGATATCTTGATCTTTTAGCACATGGAGCCTTATGGATTATATCTAAAATTTCTTTTAATATTTTAGGTAAGATTGAATATGGAAAGAAATATATATTAAGAACGTGGGCGCACAAAAGAAGATTAATTTATTTCCCTCGTGAATACGAAATGATAGATGAAAACGGAAATAAAATTATGGTTGGTATTTCTTTATGGCACATCTTCTCAAAAGAAGAAAGAAGAATAATCAATCCAACATTTATTGATTTATCAAAACTAAATGATGTATCCGAATCTTTTTCTAACTTTGCTCAAACTAATATAGATTTTGGAAAAGAACTTGAGACCTTTGTTGGAGAAAAAAGATTAACTCACGAAGTTACATATTCTGAATTAGATCACAATTATCATATGAATAATACGCGTTATGCTGATTTAGCTTTAAATTCGCTCCCCGATGTTATGGATGAAAGAAAAACTTTGTGCGAATGTAAAATTCTCTTTATTAATGAATGTGCAATAGGTGATAATATATATACTAGTTATATGAAAGATAACGAGTATCAAGTTGTAAGAGGATATAAAGATGATGGAAATGTCTTTGTAGCTTGCTTTAAATATAAGGAGGATAATGATGAAAGATAAGATAGTAAAAAGATTTAAAAGCATTACTATTGAAGGATATGTAGTTTTGTTCTTTTCGCTTTTATGCGTAATTATGTCTTTAATATTTATCATCTATTTAGGAATAGCATTAGGAACAGATTCTCCTATGTTTGGTTCTAATGAAAATGAAAGCAGCAAAAGATATGACATCATTATGATTATTACCTTCAGTGTAGCTTTCATTCTTGCTACAACAGTATTTGTTTATAATCTTTGTTTTAGAACATTTAAAAAGATTCCACCAGTTACCAAAGACATAGTTAAAGGTAAAATAGTTGAAAGAAAAGTTGGTGATAATAGAGAAGTTAAAGATCTTCTTAAAGAAACAGTACTTCAAGAAGACACAAGTCCTGAGACAGGAAATATTGATACAAATAAACTAAAAAGTAATCTAAAAACTAAAAGCAATAAAAAAGATGAAGAGAAAAAGGATTAACTTTTTCTCTCATTTTTTTTGAATTCATATAAAGCAATGGCAACTGCAGTTGGAAGATTTAATGAATCTACTTCACCAGGTTGCTCAATTTTTATTGCACCATATTTTAAAAATTCTTGTGGTAATCCACGGGCTTCATTACCAAATATTAATGCATAAGGGTATTGTTCTAGTTTTACTGAAGAAAGATAGGTGTCAGTTTGAAGCATGAATGGATAGCATTTGCGGGGAAACTTATTTATATATTCTTCAAAAGAAGAAAACACTTGCTTTTTAACAAAGAAAGCCGAACCCATACTGGCGCGAATAACTTTAGGATTAAAGTGGTCAGCGGCTGGAGAAATAATAGCTAAGTTTTTAAATCCAAAAGCGGCCATAGTGCGCATGATGTTTCCTAAGTTACCTTGATCTGAAGGATTAACTAAAACAACATGTGCTTCATCTTTATTTAATGTTTCTTCGTATTTTTTAAAGATAACTACAACATGGTCATTATCTTTAAATGAAAGTCTTTCATATTGTTTTTCATTTTCTTCAAAAGGACAGTTGGGTAAAAATTTTTTAAGTAGTGCTAATCCTTCAACCTGTTTTGCTTTAGAAGAATAGATAACCTTTTCTACTATTTCTGGATGATATTTCGCTAACTCTAAGCTCGGATAAAAACCGAGTGTATAAGAATAATTGAATTCCTTTTTGTATGGTTTAAACATGAAAATATTATAGCAAATAAAAAAGTTATAAACAAAGTGTATAGAATTAATACTTTTGCACACAACTATTTTCGAGGTAAATAAAATGAAAAATCCATTCAAAAATATGTCGCATGAAGCCAAGGGAGTATTAGCAGTATCTTGTGTATCAGTAGTACTATTTGCAAGCGTAGCGGGTATAGGAATTGCCTTAAGTAAAGACAACACACCGAATAACCCTCCTATTAATTCTGTTCCAGTTTCAGTAGATACCGGAAATAATAATAACAACAATGGTGATAACACTAATGTTAATGTAATTGTTAAAAATGTTCTTAAACCCGTAGATGATGAAGTAGAAGTCTTACACTATTTCTTTGATATGAATTATGATAAGAACGATCCAAAACTAGATAAGGCCATGATTCATCTTAATGGAAGAGTTTATAATAGTCACGGAATAGATTATTATACTGAACAAGATACATCATTTGATGTTAGAGCATCATATTCTGGAAAAGTAAAAAGCATTACACCAGATGATCCTACCTATGGAACAATAATAGAAATTGAACAAGAAGACTTTACATTCCTTTATTCCGGTTTAGGAACATATAATGTTAAAGTTGGTGAAGAAATAGAAAGTGGTAGAAAGATTGGAGTTTCCGGGCCTTGTGCTTTATCCGAAGGTAAGAGCAATATTCTTCACTTTGAAATCTTAAAGGACGGTGTTCCTTTAAACCCTGAAAATTGCTACAACAAAACACTAGAAGAAATCAGGAAATAATCCTGATTTTTTTGTTGCATTTTACTTGCTCAAATTGTTCTTAATTAATATAATATTCAGCGTTGAGGTTATTATAATGCTCAAGATTATAGGAAAACAATTTGATAAAGAACGTGAATTTTATGATCAGCATGATTTTACTTTGGAAAAATGTGAGTTTAAAGGACCAGAAGATGGTGAATCAGCATTAAAGGAATGTTCTAATGTAAATATTAATAATTCATTATTTGATCTAAGATATCCAATATGGCATTGTGATAATGTTTCCTTTAAAGATAGTGAAATGACACCTAATTGCCGCGCTGCACTTTGGTATAGTAACAATATCAATATTGATAATTCTAAATTATTAGGAATTAAAGCAGTAAGAGAATGCAAGGATGTAAATATAACAAATAGTAAAATAGATTCTCCTGAATTTGGATGGAAATCTAGTAAATTAAATTTTGAAAACTGTGAAGTTGTTAGTGAGTATTTCTTGTTAGAAGTTATAAATTCAAGTTTAAAGTCAACTAAATTTAAAGGAAAGTATTCTTTCCAATATACAAAAGACATTACTATAGAAGATTGTGAACTTGATACTAAAGATGCATTTTGGCACAGTGAAAATGTTGTGGTAAAAAATTCAATTGTTAAAGGAGAGTATTTAGGTTGGTATGCTAAAAATTTAACATTCATCGATTGTACTATTATTGGAACACAGCCATTATGTTACTGTGAAAATTTAGTTTTAAAGAATTGTAAAATGATAGATACTGATTTAGCATTTGAAAATTCATCAGTACATGCTGAAATAATAGGAACTGTTGATTCAGTTAAAAATCCATTATCAGGTGAAATCATCGCTGATGGATATGGTGAAATAATAAGAGATAACAATAAATACGGACAGCACGGAAAAATTACAATAAGAGGAAAGTAATCTCCCCTGGCACCTGGAACCAAGCCGAAAATATGGGACAGGTAACTAATAGAACTAGCCTTACTTCGCAGGCGATGATGTCATTGAACCCTTGGACTAATAAATACTGTACATATTCAGTTTTGATGCTCAATTTAGGAAACAATCCGTTAAGTAAGATAGAGATTGTT
>DNJQ01000084.1:0-3016 GCA_003497225.1 Bacillota bacterium
TTTATATATAGGCATTTTGAATTTTTTTGTTTTTGTATATTGAATATTGTTTTCATTGTATCCCCAATGCTCTATATATACGTGTTTACCTTCACCTAAATAATTTGGAAGGTAAAAATCAGGATGCAGTACTTCTTTCTCACCTGCGCCATAAGGCAATTCACGTTCGTAGGCATGTGATATACCATGTTCAAAAAGATAATTGTCAATATCTCTTTCGGATTTGCTCTTTACAATATGCCCATCTTTACAAGTATATCTTCCTTCGTAATCCTCATCAAGCAACTCAACATTAGTGCAATTCGTAATTCTAAAAAGTAATTCCTTGCTTTTATATTTATAATAACAGCTCGTACAAAATAGCAAGCCGTCAGTTTGTTTGCCACAAGTAATACATTTTGATTTACTATTCAAGTCTATGACAACTACATTGTTGACTTTAGTATCATTTGTACTTGATGTTGATGATGCACTATATTGTTCATCAATGTCCTCATCATCTGAATCATCCTCTTCATTGTTGATTACTTCAACTCCATCATCATTTAACATTGAAAGCATTTCTTCTTCAGTGTATTTTTTAAAACACTTGTGGCAAAAAGCATATCCTGTCGTACTTGCACCGCAAACTATACACTTATCAAATCCTTCTGTAGGCAATTCATTGTAAATATGCTTTTTACATTTGCAAGGTAAGTCTGCCAAGTGCCATTGTCCACAATCAGGGCATTTTACAACCTTGCCCTCAGCTTTCATTTCCAAATGTTCTTTGCAAAGCGGATAATACATATATCCAGGCTTTCCACAAATTTGACAAGGTTTTCCCATATCAATTCTCCTTTTTATCTAATATCATTTGCATAATATCATTTGCAATAAACTTCCCTTCGCTTGCTACAAGTGCTAGGTTTGTGTTTAATTAACATGGTGCGGCTAACAGGAATCGAACCTGCATGGTCATCCCACTAGATTCTAAGTCTAGCGCGTCTACCTATTTCGCCATAGCCGCAACACGATTATTTTAAAAAAGATTTATATGAAAGTCAATTTTTTTAACTATTCTGTACATATTAAGAATGCCACTTTTAATTGCTGTTGGCTTTACAATAAAAGCAACTTGTGCTAATATTTACACGATATTGCGAAAGGAGGTACATAGTTATAATAATGACAGCAAGAAAATCAAAAAAGGCTGAAAAAAATATTTTAGAAAAAATAGTTAAACAAGTCTATGATACTGCTAGTGAAGTTTATGGCGTTATTGCTCTAGTACCTTCTAAAACACTTGTTGATGATATTGATGTACTTTTAAAAAAAGAAAACTACTGTGATGGAGTTTCCGTAAGATTAGTTAAAGATGGGTATGATATTACTGTACACTGCATTTTAGCTTATGGCAGCAGCATTAGTGAAGTCATAATAGAATTACAAGAACACATTAAATATGCGCTTGAAAATAAACTTAAGGTTGCTATTAAGCATCTTAATGTTTTTATTAAAGACATTAAATAATAGAGGAAATAGATATGCTTAAAATTGATGGAATAATACTAAAACAGATGATTATATCTGGTGCAAATAATTTATATAATAACTATCCTGAAGTGGATGCTTTAAATGTTTTCCCTGTTCCAGATGGTGATACAGGAACAAATATGAACCTAACCATATCTTCAGGAGCTAAAGAGATTTCTAGCCGTGATGAAGAATCTATATATGAAGTAGCTAAATCCTTTTCTAGAGGATTATTAATGGGTGCTAGAGGAAATTCTGGAGTTATTCTTTCTCAGATCTTCCGTGGATTTGCTCAAGGACTTAAGGGAAAGAATACTGCTACTGCTCAAGATTTAGTAGAAGCATTACTTTTAGGAAAGCAAGTTGCTTATAAAGCAGTTATGAAGCCTGTAGAAGGAACTATATTAACTGTTATAAGAGAAAGTACACAGGCATTATCTGAAAGTATCTATGATGAAATGCCAATTGATGAATTATTTGATAATCTTTATAAAGAAGCATGTGAATCTTTAAAAAGAACACCAAATCTACTTCCAGTATTAAAAGAATCTGGCGTTGTAGATAGTGGTGGTGCAGGATTATGTAAAATTTTAGAAGGCTTCTCTCTTGCTTTACATAACCGTATAGTTGAAAAAAGCATGCCTAATGTAGTAACAGATGATGATATAAATGATAGTGATGAAGAAACAGAAGATGATACTACTGTTAATTACTGCTTAGAATTTATATTAAATCTATCTAAAGATCCTTCTAAGCAAAGAAAGAAAGTATTTTCATTAAATAGATTTACCGGTGTTATTACTTCTCACGGTGTAGCAGCATTAGTGAGTAAAGTAGATAATGTAGTTAAAGTACATGTTCATACTGAAGCCCCTGGAAGTTTAATTACCTATGCTCAGCAATTTGGTGAATTTAAAATGGTTAAAACCCAAAACATGGCTGAAGAACATACTCACTTAATTAAAGCAGATATAGAAAAAGAAATTGAAAGTCAAAAAGCGCCTAAAGAATTAGGACTTATTGCTGTTGGTGTTGGTCAAGGAATTGTAGATTTCTTTAAAGATCTAAATTGTGATTACATAGTTTCTGGTGGTCAAACCATGAACCCATCAACAGAAGATTTTGTTAAAGCTATTAAAGAGATTAATGCTAAAAACATCTTTATACTTCCTAATAACTCAAATATAGTTATGGCAGCAACACAAGCATGTAGTGTTGTAGATGGCGTAAATGCTGTTGTTATTCCTTCTAAAACTATTCCACAAGGATTAGTAGCAGCTATGATGTATAATCCTTCTGTAGATTTTGATACAAACTTATCTGAAATGACTGCAGCTATAGCTACAGTTAAAACTGGACAAGTTACATTTGCCATTAAAGATACATCAGTTGATGGTGTAGAAATACATAAAGATGACTATATAGGTATTCAAGATAAAAAGATAGTTACAAGTTGTAAAACAAAACTTGAAACTATAAAAGAACTTCTTAATCAAATGAT
>DNJQ01000084.1:3315-3718 GCA_003497225.1 Bacillota bacterium
TATTGTTGGTGAAGATGTTTCTGAAGAAGAAAAGAATGAAGTAATTAACTTCATTCAAGATAAATACTCTTCTTCATGTGATATAGATGTTAAAATAGGTTTACAACCAGTTTATTCATTTATATTCGGAGTTGAATGATACTATATTCATTCTTTAACTCTGGGGCTATAGCTCATCTGGCAGAGCGTCTCGTTCGCAACGAGAAGGTGGCGAGTTCGATCCTCGTTAGCTCCACCAGTAAAAGAAATAAGGCGCACTAATTTGAAAATAGTGCGTTTTTTTATATGGGAGGCGAAATCTCCCATGGCGGAAGAAAACGGCGGGCTGGCGCGCCGTCAACGTAATACTCGTTAATTAACACCCCCTGCCGTAAAACCATATATGTCAAAAATAAAACCAGTT
>DNJQ01000084.1:4000-4264 GCA_003497225.1 Bacillota bacterium
GTCAAAAATAAAACCAGTTAAAAATTTTCTTTTTTTACGTATAAATTTATGCACGCGTGGAAATCCCCGCATGGTGGTGAAAAACGGATTAGGAGAATAAATCTACCATATTTTTTGAATATGGTAAAAGGTCATTTACATTTGTTTCGTTTATATTTTGTATTACATACTCTAAGTATTTATAAACATCCAAACCATTGCTTAAAGCAGTTCTTATTACTGATAGTATTTTAGTTGTTATTTCACCACCATTATTAGAACCAA
>DNJQ01000037.1 GCA_003497225.1 Bacillota bacterium
GGGAGATTAATTTTCCTTATATGTATAAACCACAAGTGCAGTATACATAGTTTGAACTTCTCCAGATCTTTGTATATAACTACAATTGTTATACTCTATTTTTATAACTCTTTCAGACTTAAGCATCATGAGAAAGTCGTTTAATGCAGCTTGTAATTCTGGAAGTGACATCTCTTCAAATAATTCAACTTGATAATACATAAATAAAAACCTCCTAAACTTATTTTAGTTTTTAGGAGGTAAAATATTTGTTATTATTTGACAACGATATTTAATATCTTATTTTTAACAAAGATTGTTTTTATAATTGTCTTGCCTTCAAGTGCTTTCTTGACTTGTTCAATCTTTAACGCTTCTTCATATAGTGAGTCTTTATCTTCATTATCTTTAGCAAATGTAACTAGCCCTTTTAGTTTTCCATTCACTTGTACAGCGTAGGAAACATTATCTTCTTGAATTGAGTTTTCATCAAATTTAGGCCAAGGAACAAAATCTAATTGCTCTTTATGTCCTCGTAAACTATAAAGTTCACTAGCAACATGAGGACAGAACGGCGCGAATAAAACGAGGAAACTATCGAGCATTTCGTTATTAAGTTTCTCTGCTTTATATAGCGAATTAACAAATATCATCATTGCTGATATTGCTGTATTAAAGTGTAAAATTTCAATATCCTCTGTAACCTTTTTGATTGTTTGATGGAATACCTTATCAAGTTCAGGCACTTTTTCATCTGTGTGTTTTGCTTTATATATATCTTCGGTATAAAGACGATATATTCTTTCAATAAATCTTCTAGCACCGTTTACACCCTCATCACTCCAAGGTAAGCTTTGATCAATCGGTCCTTTAAATAACTCATATAAACGCAAAGCATCAGCACCATATTTTTCAATCGTATCATCAGGATTAACGACGTTTCCACGAGACTTACTCATCTTTTCCCCATCGCTACCTAAAATCATTCCTGGATGCTTTAAGGCTTTAAATGGTTCATCGGAACTAACAACACCAATATCTTTTAAGAACTTGTGCCAGAAACGAGCATAAAGAAGGTGAAGTACAGCATGTTCAGGACCACCAACATATTGATCGACTGGTAACCAGTGATCTAATAGTTTTTTATCTCCTATTTCATTTTCGTTATGAGGATCAATAAATCTCATGTAATAAATGGAACTTCCCGCCCATTGAGGCATGACATTAGTTTCACGTTTTCCCTTCACTCCATCTACTGTAACTTCAACAAAGTCTTTAGCTTTACTAAGTGGTGTTGTTACACCTTCTTGAGGTTTATAGTCATCCAAATCTGGAAGCTTGACTGGTAGATTTTCTATTTTCTCAGGAACATATCTTCCATCATCAAGTTTAATCATCGGTATTGGATCTCCCCAGTATCTTTGACGAGAGAAAAGCCAGTCGCGAAGTTTATAGTTGACTTTCTTTCTTCCAGAATTTAGTTCAACTAATCTTTCAGTTATGATCTTCTTTGCCCCAGCTATATCTTTTCCATCAGCATAGGAAGAATTAATATGAACTCCATCGCCTTCATAAGCTTCTTTACTAATATCAGATTCAATAACTTTAATCACTTCAAGGTTGTGCTTTTTAGCAAATTCATAATCGCGTTGATCGTGAGCAGGAACAGCCATTACGGCCCCACTTCCATAACTTCCTAAAACATAATCACCAATATAAATTGGAATAGCCTTACCATTTATTGGATTAATAGCATAAGATCCGGTGAATACACCGGTCTTTGATTTATTAACTTCAGTTCTTTCAAAATCAGACTTGTTTTTAGTTGCTTCAATATATTTTTCAACATCATCTTTATATTCGACTGTGACAATTGATTCAACTAAAGGATGTTCGGGTGCTAAAACACAATATGTACATCCAAACAAAGTATCAACTCTTGTTGTAAATACTGTAAATGTTAAATTGTCTTTTCCGTGAACAGAAAAATCAATTTCTACTCCATAGGATTGACCTATCCAGTTTCTTTGCATTTCAAGTGTTGAACTTGGCCAGTCAAGTAATTTTAAATCATCAAGTAAACGTGAAGCATAAGAAGTGATTTTTAAATTCCACTGTTCCATATTCTGTCTAATAACTGGGAACCCACCTCTTTCACTCTTACCATCAATTACTTCTTCATTAGCTAAAACTGTTCCTAAAGCTGGACAATAGTTAACAGGTTTATTTGATAAATATGCAAGACCTTTTTCATACATTTTAACAAACACCCATTGTGTCCACTTATAAAAGTCAGGAGAAGAAGTATGTATTTCTTTACTCCAGTCATAGGAAAATCCGCAACGCTTTAACTGACGACGGAAATTATCAATGTTATTTTCAGTAAATGGTCCAGGATTTTTATTATTCTTAATTGCGAATTGTTCAGCTGGTAATCCAAATGAATCAAAGCCCATTGGATGAAGTACATTATAACCATTTGCTCTTTTATAACGCGCTAAAACATCTGTAGCTGTATATCCTTCTACATGTCCAACATGTAATCCTTGAGCTGAAGGATATGGAAACATATCAAGAACGTAATATTTAGGTTTAGAAAAATCGTGTACATCGCATAAGTAGCGATTATCTTCTTCCCATATTTTTTGCCATTTTAATTCGATATCACGAGGATTATAAGACATATAATTTTCCGCCTTTCAAGTATATTAATATAATTCATTAACTATATATTGTCAATTTCATTGTCTTGTTTTTTTCTATAACTTCCCTTCAAAATTAGATGACAAAAACGAGTTAAAACTTATGGAAAATATTATCCAAAAAATTAGACCTAATTTTGGCTTATAAATTTACTTTATTTTTATAACCTTTTTTGAACTCAATATCATAAATTTTATATACAATAAATTTGAGGCCAACTGCCACTTTTTT
>DNJQ01000103.1 GCA_003497225.1 Bacillota bacterium
TAGTAAAGATTTTGAAGTATTAAAAGAACGCTTTAATCAAATAATAAAAGATAAGGTAAATATCCTGATTGATACTTTAAATCATCAAAAAGAAGTTCTTACTTCATTAGATCCGAAAGAGGTATTAAAAAGAGGATATGCTTATATAACCATTGAGGACAAATTGATTAAAAGTACAAATGACGTAAAGAAAAATGATATAGTAAAAATAACTCTTCACGACGGGGAGTTAATTAGTGAAGTTAAAGAGGTGAAGAAAAATGGATGAAAATTATGATGAACTAGAAAAAAGATTAAAAGAGATTATTGAAAATCTTAAAACAGAGAAAAATGACATCAGTAAGCTTATTGAGCTTTATAAGGAAGGACAGAATATCATTTCTAAGATGGAAGCTCTTCTTAAAAAGCTTAAAGATGAAGTTTCAGAGGACTTAAAGCAAAGCGAATAAAATGATATATAACGGCGAGAACCTCGATCAGAATCTACTAAAAAAACTAAAGGATGACGATTTAAAAAAAGTCGCCACTATTTTGCGTGAAAATATCGTTCAAGTTGTTTCTAGTAACGGTGGACATTTATCGAGCAATCTCGGTGTTATTGAATTAACTATCGGACTATTAAAGAATTTTGATATCGATAAAGACGACATTATTTTTGATGTCGGGCATCAAACCTACGCTTATAAAATTTTAACCGGAAGAGATTTATCTTCTTTAAGAAAAAAAGACGGCATCGCACCTTTTTCTTCCCGTACAGAATCAAAATATGATGTAATTAATAACGGCCACTCTTCAACTTCAATTTCTTACGCTTTAGCAATAGCAGAAAGCAAAAGACTTAAAGGTGATAATTCTTATACCATCGCCTTCATCGGTGATGGAAGCATCACCAACGGTTTAAGTTTTGAGGCTTTAAACTGCATCGCTGATTATAAAGATTTAAATATCATCATCGTTTTAAATGATAATGGGATGAGCATATCAAATTCTACCGGGAGCTTAGCTAAAAGATTTGCCAAATTAAGAAAGAGCAAGTTCTATTTAAAAAGAGTTCTTTCTTTTAAGCGTTTGAAACGCCATAAACTGACTAAATGGATCTATTATCTATTTAAGAAAATGAAAGATGGCTTTAAGCACTTAATTATTCGAGATAATATCTTTGAAGCGATGGGATTATCTTATAACGGGGCATTTGATGGAAATAACATCAAAGAAGTTAACCTAGCATTAGATTTTGCTAAACAAGTTAAAGGTCCAATCATCCTTCATTTTGTTACTGAAAAGGGAAAAGGCTTTGAATTTGCTTCCGATGATAAACTAGGACATTGGCATGGGGTTGATCCTTTTGATGTTGAAACTGGAAGTTTAAAAGAAGAAAAAAGAGAAGATTATTCTTCTTATACGGGAAAAATGATTCATTCACTGATGGAAAAAGATGAATCAACTTATTTAATAAGTCCTGCTATGGTCTATGGTTCAAATCTCGAAGATTGCTTTTCAGATTTTAAAGAACGCACAAAAGATGTTGGAATTAGTGAAGAGCATGCCATCGTTTATGGAACTGGATTAGCGATAAAAAATCATCACGTGATCTTATCGATTTATTCAACATTCTTACAGCGCGGATATGATGAAATAAGTCACGATTTAGCGCGAAGCAACGTAAGTATGCTAGTCTTTGTTGAAAGAGCAGGACTTGTAGGAAAAGACGGAAGTTCACATCAAGGAATTTATGATGTTGCGTTTTTAAAAACTATTCCGAATGTAACTATTTATCAACCTTCATCAAAAGAAGATATCGATGAAATATATAATCGCTCAGATGAAATTTTTTCTTTAACTAGACCAGTATTCATCCGCTTACCTAAAGAACCGATTGAAAATGTTTTATATGAAGATAGACTTATTGGTAATAAATCTATTGTTATTTCTTTAGGCCCAAAAGGTAGAAGACTATTATCAAAAGTAAATAGTATCGATACATTATTAATTAAAAGACTACATCCATTAGAAGAGAAATTAAAGATTATTTTAAACTATGAAAAAATTTATTTATATGATCCTTATTCAACTATAAACGGAATATCAAGTAGTATCGAACACTATTTAGTTCAAAATTCATATAAAGGTACTTATACTTCTTTTGCGCTTCCTAATGAATTTATTTCTTCTGCCTCAATTGATGAACAGCTAGAAATTTATGAACTAGATGAAAAAAATGTCCTTGAAAAAATAAATGAGGAAAGTAAGTAATTTATTAGTAAATAATTAGTATTATATTAGTATAAAGTTTTAATTTTGTAGCGTTTTCATCTTGAAAAAATTTTTAATGCGCATATAATTCTAATTGAGGTGATAAATATGTTAAAAATGCTTGTCGCAGTCATCAATGTCGTCGATAAAGTTGATAGCATAATCTCTGCTTTAGCCGAAGGTGGAGTAACGGGTGGAACAGTCTTAGAAAGTTCTGGACTTCATCCCCACATCGATTCCGATGATGACACGCATCATTTTGGTTTTCTACGCCAATTTCTTAAGCCAGAAAGAGCTCCATCGAAGACCTTGATTTTCGTCGTCGATGAAGGAAAAGTAGAATTCGTCAAAAACACTATCTTAGATTGTGTTGGTGATCTTTCAAAAGAAAATCTCGGCTATATAGTCGAACTTGATGTAGCAAACGCATCAGCAATATCTAAATAAAGTTTGTATAGAAAGTTAGTTGTCGATTATGAATTTGTTTTTTAGTTTGATTGATTTTGAAGGAAGTGGAAGAGATCCTTCAGTGCTTTTGCTCGCCATTGCAGTCATCTTAATGACTGGATTATTAATGAGCAAATTAACCAAAGTTCTTCACATTCCTAATGTGACGGGCTACCTCGTTGGTGGTCTACTTATTGGTCCAGGACTTTTCGGACTTATCGATGGTTTTGATGGTATTATTGCTGCTAATACGGTTACTGCCTTAAAAGTTATCGTTAAAATTGAGTTAGCGTTTATCGCCTTTACTATCGGTTGTGAATTTAAGAAAAGCTTCCTTAAAAGCGTGGGTATTAAGCCTATCGGTATCGCCTTCGCTGAAAGTTTATTCGCCGTCGTAGTTATTACCGGCGTAATAATGTGTTTTTCACCTTTATTAACTGACTTAATGCACAAGTCATATACTCAAGTCTTTGCATATGCTTTAGCTTTAGGTTCAATAGGTGCGGCAACTGCACCGGCTGCTACCTTAATGGTTATTAAGCAATATAAAGCTAAGGGTGAATTAACTGATACTTTAGTTGCAACAGTTGCTGTAGATGATGCAACAGCTTTGATCTTCTTCGGATTATCCATCGCTATCATCGAAGTAATTTCTCCAGGAGAAGGGCATAGTAGTTTAGCATTAAGTATCGCCTTACCATTTATGGAGATCTTCTTCGCTATCGTTTTAGGTATTGTCTTCGGTGTAATTATCGTTTTGCTCACCAAGTTCTTCCATGGAAGAGGTACAAGACTTTGCTCAATTCTCGCTGTAGTACTTGGATGTACCGGTGTATGTTGGGCTATAAGTGAAGGATTTAACCAACTCTTTGCTTCTCATGGATTAGAGGGAAATCACATGAGTATCTCTGAACTCTTCGCTGTTATGGTCGTTGGATTAATTTATACCAACTTCTCACCAGCTGAGGAGAAGACAGTTGAACTCATCGACCGTTTCACACCACCATTTGTTATGAGCTTCTTCGTTCTTTCTGGAGCAGACTTAAACTTCAAAGGGTTAACGCAACAAGAGTTAATTGTAATTGTAATTTCAATTTGTTGTTATGTTCTCGCTCGTACGGGTGGAAAATACGCTGGGGTACAAATCTCCGGAAGAATGTTCCATCTACCTAATAAGATCACCAATTTAATGGCCTTAGGATTAATGCCGCAAGGTGGTGTTGCTATCGGTTTATCAATAATCGCCAGTTCTTTACCGGTATTACAGGATTTAAGCAAGATTATTAGTACCACTATTATTACTGCTTGCTTTATTACTGAATTATTTGGCCCGTTATTTACTAAATACATGCTCTATAAAGCCGGTGAAGCTGATCCAGCACTTAAATAATATTAAATCTTTCGGGGAGTTTTCTCCCCTTTTTGTTTATAACTTTTTATTAAAGAATAAATTGTATAAATAATTTAAAT
>DNJQ01000002.1:0-2580 GCA_003497225.1 Bacillota bacterium
TGGTAAATTATATTTAAAATAAAATAACTGCTCATACTAATTATGATGGATACGAGAAAATTACAAGTATTGCCAAAATTTTCATAAAAGACTATAATTTTACACGTGAAAAAATTAGCGATTTATAAGGCGATTGAGTTCGCCATTTATCTATTCTATTTTCTTCTAATCGAATGGGTATTCTCATTTATAATGTTTAAGCAAATACCTTCATATTTTTTTCTTGATATAATTTTTGCTACCTTTATCTTCTTACCTGTTCTTATTTTCAAGCACCGGACTATTGATATAGTTTATTTATCATTATTTATGCTAATCTTTGATTTTGTCATGGTCTTTAATGCTCACTATTATGTTTTATTTAGTGATGTATTCTCCTTATCATATCTTTCATTAGTTGGAGAGGGAATGAATCTATTTACCATGGATTATCTTAAATGGGGCTTTATCGCTTTTGGTATTATCGCGTTTATTTTCTTTTTGACAACCTTAATACTTTTTAGGATATTCTATAAGATTCCTTATGTTTCAAAAAAATATATCGGACGTGCCGCTTTGGTTATGGCTTGTTCATTAGTAGTTTCTTCCGGATCTTACTTTTTATCTTCCCATTTAGTTACTAATTATGAAGTTAATGTTAAAAAGAACCAAGGTGCTGGATTAATATCTTTAGCACGTGGAAACAATTTTAGACTTTATGGTCCTTTAACTTACTATACAAAAGAAGTTTTAGTCCCATCTTATCTAGATGATGATGTTTTAAAACCATATTTTAGTATCAAAAGAAATACATATAATGAATTTACTGGATTGTTAGAAGGCTATAATGTAATAGAAATCATGATAGAAACTGGGGCGAGGGAAATGTTAAATGAATATTTAACACCAAATCTTTACCGCTTAACTTCCGAAGGTATTCATTTTATTAATAATTATTCAAAAAATAAAACTAACATCAGTGAAATAATTGGTATCATGGGAAGTTATTCTACGGAGGGTTTAAACTTTTCAAAAAAGAATTACGCTTTCCCATTCGCTATTCCTAATATGCTTCCTGAAAATTATACATCGTTCTTTGCTCATAATGTTCCGGAAAGTAAAGATATATATCAAAGACAAGACTTTATGAATAATTTTGGATTTGATAAAACATATTTTAACGAAGAACTAACTCCAGAACAGACTTGGGACTGGGACGATTATGTTTTAGATACTGATACTATTATGGGATTGATTGGTGGTAATGGTGTTTTAGAAAATATTCAATCTCCGTTTTATGGCTTTTGGACCACTTTATCAATGCATGGATCTTATGGAAGCTCGTGGAATTACTTTTCTACTGGAACAAGTGGAAAACTAGTTGACGAAGGGTATTTCCAAAGATTAGAAGTGGCGAAAAGAGCTAATAAATGGAAAAATCCTTTAGAAGGCGATGAAAACGGAAATGATAAGTGCATAGATAACTATATGATGGCTGTGATGTGCTTTGATGATAGCTTAGGAATGTTACTAGATTATTTAGAAGAAAAAGGAATGCTATCTAATACCCTTTTAGTATTATATGGAGATCATGAGATTTATTATAACGGAGCATCGGGAGATGATAAACTTAATTTCCTTTTATCAGGAAGAGATTCGTTTGATTATTATGATATTTATGGAACAGAATTAGTTTTTTATAATCCCGTACTTAATGAGAAGTTTAATGAAGTCTATCCAGAATGGAAAGATGGTGTTACAACATTTACTTCACCCCTTGTCATTGTTCCTTCTATTCTAGATTTATTAGGAATTAATTATAACGCAAACTTTTACATTGGAAATTCAGTCTTTTCACCACAATTTAAAAGTGAAATACCTTTATTTTATTCATATGAATTATCCAGGTGCTTTAACGATAAATTTATGTCGCGCGATTTAAATAATATTACAATGTACTATAATGAAGAAGATGCTAATGATGAACTTTTAAAAATGAGAATATTATCATCAATTAGAGAATTTGCACTAAAACAGATATCCTTAGATAGTATCTATTCAAAAAATCCTTTTTATGATGAAGATAAAAGCATGAAAGAAATATTTGAAGAATGGAGTTATTAGTATGTATTTTGTATTAATTTATTTTGTTTTATCTTTAATCGCTATATTAAGCAGTATCCCCATTGCTTTAAGTAATAGCATGACTTTTGTCGATGTAATTTGTGATTATTTCGCTAGTTTAACTTATTGTGGCGTAATTGGTGGAGTATTTCTTTTATCAAGAGTTTTTACCAAGATTAAATTTAACCCTTCTTCAAAACTATGGAAAGTTTCGGAAAAAGAAGTAGCGTTTTACGAAAAACTAAAAGTTAAAAAATGGAAAAAGATTGTTCCTGATTTTGGTTTCTTAGTTGGATTTAAAAAGAATTTAGATGGCGCGGATTTAAAAAGTTCTGAGTTTTATAAAAGGTTTATATATGAGAGTGTCAATGCATCAATCACTCACTTTTCAAGTATCATTTTTTCTCCAGTAATATTTTTGTTTTTGCACAAGGAATTTTATCTATCAATTGGATTACCATGTATACTAATTGTTTT
>DNJQ01000002.1:2857-3199 GCA_003497225.1 Bacillota bacterium
ATATTATTCCTATAATGCTCCAAAGGTATAATAGACCAAGATTATTAAAGATGTACCAAATGACTTTAAGAAGAGAAGAGAGAGGAAAAAATAAAGTTAATAACTAAGCCTTCTATTTTATCATCTAAGAAAAATACTCTAAAAAAGTTTATTCAATTATTAGATCATTTTAAATTAAAAAAGGGAACCCGAAGGCAATTTCCTAGGAAAATTGAACCTTGTTTTAGAGTTCCCTATGCGTTAATTATATGTTACACATTGAGGTTAGTCAACAAATTTAAATTTCATTTCTTTCATCCTTAATTATACTATCTAAATGTTTTCCAACATTTTTCCTTCATA
>DNJQ01000058.1 GCA_003497225.1 Bacillota bacterium
GTAGAAAAATCTTGTGAAGCTTATGGAAGAAAAGTAGATGATGAAGTTGAAGAAATCTTTCATAAATATAGGAAAACTCACAATGACGGTGTATTTGATGTATACACCCCTGACATAAGAGCTGCTAGAAGTTCTCACTTAATCACAGGACTTCCAGATGGATATGGTCGTGGAAGAATCATAGGAGATTATAGAAGAGTTGCCTTATATGGAGTAGATGTTTTAATTGAAGAAAAGAAACAAGAATTAGATGTTTTAAATGTAGATGAATTAACTGAAGAAACAATTCGTGAAAGAGAAGAAATTAGTGAGCAAATTAAAGCATTAAATGCACTAAAAGTTATGGCAGCTAAATATGGATTTGATATTTCAAAACCAGCCGCAAATGCTAAAGAAGCAGTTCAATGGCTATACTTCGGATACTTGGGAGCAATTAAAGATCAAAATGGTGCTGCTATGAGTATTGGTAGAACATCAACTTTCCTAGATATCTACTTTGAAAGAGATTTAAAAGCAGGTCGTATTACAGAAGAAGAGGCCCAAGAAATCATGGACCACTTCGTTATGAAATTAAGATTAGTTAGATTTCTTAGAACACCAGAGTATAACGAATTATTTAGTGGAGACCCTGTATGGGTAACAGAAAGTATTGGTGGTATGGGAATTGATGGTAGAACTTTAGTTACAAAAAATTCTTTTAGAGTTTTGCATACATTAGAAAATTTAGGTCCTGCACCAGAGCCAAATTTAACTGTTCTTTGGTCTACTAGATTACCAGAAGGATTTAAAAAATTCACAACTGATTTATCAATCAAAACTTCTTCGATTCAATATGAGAACGATGATTTAATGAGAATTACTTTAGGAGATGACTATGGAATTGCATGTTGTGTATCTCCTATGAAGATTGGTAAGCAAATGCAATTCTTTGGAGCAAGAGCAAATTTAGCTAAAACTTTATTATATGCTATTAATGGCGGTAGAGATGAGAAATCAGGAAAACAAATCACTCCTAAATTTGAACCAATTACTTCTGAATATTTAGACTATGATGAAGTAATGGAAAAATTCAATCAAATGATGGATTATGTAGCAAAAATATATATAAAAGCTTTAAATGCGATTCATTATATGCATGATAAATATTCATATGAAGCAATCGAAATGGCTTTACACGATAAAGAAATTTATCGAACAATGGCTTGTGGAATTGCTGGATTATCTGTTGTTGCCGATTCTCTATCAGCCATCAAATATGCCAAAGTAAAGGTCGTTCGTGATGAAACAGGTTTAGCCACTGATTATATTGTTGAAGGCGATTTTCCAAAATACGGTAATGATGATGACCGAGTTGACCAAATAGCAGTTGATATTGTTAAAAACTTTATGAATAAATTAAGAAAACATCAAACTTATAGAAATTCTACACATACATTATCTATTTTAACAATCACATCAAATGTGGTTTATGGTAAAGCAACCGGAAGTACCCCTGATGGTAGAAAAGCCGGATCACCATTTGGACCTGGAGCAAATCCACTTCACGGAAGAGATACAAACGGAGCTTTAGCAGTTATGAACTCAATTGCAAAATTACCATTTGACTCAGCACAAGATGGTATCTCTTATACCTTCTCTATCACACCAGGAACACTTGGAAAATCAGAAGAAGAGAGAGTAAATAACTTAGTAAACATGCTTGATGGATATTTTGCACAAACAGGACATCACATAAATGTAAATGTCTTTGACCGTAAGCTATTAGAAGATGCTATGGAACATCCAGAAAAATATCCTCAATTAACAATAAGAGTTTCAGGATATGCTGTAAACTTTACAAAACTAACAAGAGAACAACAACTAGATGTAATTAATAGAACAATACATGAAAGAATTTAATGTCCATTTGGGGACACATCTTTCATATAATAAGGGAGCACTCAAATGGAAGAAAAAGATTTAAGATATTATGCTAAAGTTCATTCAGTTGAATCTTTTGGTACAGTAGATGGTCCTGGTATACGCTTTGTACTTTTTTTACAGGGTTGCCATTTACAATGTAAGTATTGTCACAATAGAGATACTTGGGATATGAAAAGCGGAACTTATAAATCTTTAGATGATATATTTAATAAGATAATAAATTATAAAAATTATATTTGTCCCAATCGGTGGTGTTACAGTTACAGGTGGAGAACCTCTTTTACAATCTCAATTTATATTTGAACTTTTTACTAAACTAAAAAAAGAAAATATTCACACTTGCATCGATACTTCTGGTATGGTTACTTTAACTGATGATATAAAAAAGGTTCTTTCTGTTACTGATTTAGTTTTATTAGATATAAAACACATTGATAGTGAAAAGTGTAAAAAATTAGTTGGGCTTTCTAATAAGTTAGAGTTAGATTTTGCTAAGTATTTAAGTAACAATGATATTCCTATCTGGATTAGACAAGTTTTAATTCCTGGCTATACTGATGATCAGCAAGACTTGTTAAAATTAAAAAAGTTTATTGCTAGTTTAAAAACAGTTCAAAAGGTAGAATTACTTCCTTATCATGATATGGGAAAATTCAAGTGGAAAAAGCTAGGACTTAAATATGATTTAGAAGGTGTCAGAGAAGCTACTTCTGAAGACATAGAAAAAGCCAAAAAAGTATTAGAAATATGATTATATTTTAAAAGAGTTAACTTTCAGAAAGTTAACTCTTTATTTATTACAATATCACTTTTTCTAAAAAATCTTCAATCGAATTAGAATTATTACATTCCTAATA
>DNJQ01000033.1:0-476 GCA_003497225.1 Bacillota bacterium
GAAAGTGAAGAGAAATAAAAGATGGAAGTTCTAAAAATATTCTAGATACATTCTTTTCTTCTTCTTTAAATCCATCCATATCACCATCAAAAACATAGATTAATAGCTTTAAATAAATTAGAAGAATCGCTTCGCTTTTCTTTTTTACCGTGTTATAGGGGATGCTTAAGTAGAATAGGTAATCTAGACTAACTTCATTAAACATATTATTAATGGCATAAATATAGCTTAGTTCAACTTTTTCGGTCTGACTTAAAAGAAATGAAAACTTTGTTTACTTCATTTTTTCAATGTTTTTATTGGTATTATTAAATAAGTCCTTATAACAAGATTTAAGAAGAAGTTCTTCGTATAGCATTGCACTTAATAGTAGAAGAGCAAAGATTACAAAAATAAAAAGAAGTATATATATCCCAATTGAACTCAATAAACTTCCCATTAGAACAAAACTAGCAAGAACTAGTAAAGTGATAACC
>DNJQ01000033.1:682-6057 GCA_003497225.1 Bacillota bacterium
GAACTAGTAAAGTGATAATACAGGATATAGCAAATTTTTTCATATTTATTAATATATCATATTTTGTTAGAATACCATTATGAAATTAATCGTTCATATCGATCTTAACGCTTTCTTTGTTCAAGTTGAAGAACTTCAAGACCCGAGTTTAAAAAGTAAATGTGTCGCAGTAGGTGGAAACACCTCGCGCAGCGTTGTTTCAACTGCAAATTACGCCGCGAGGAAAAGAGGAGTTAATTCCGGCATGTCGATTAAAATGGCGAAAGAGCTATGTCCAGACTTATTAATAATCGATGGAAACTATAGACTTTATCACGATTATTCGGAAAGATTTTTTAATTATTTAAGAAATAAGTTTCAAAAAATAGAGCAGACATCAGTCGATGAATGTTATATCGATATGACACCATATTTTGATAAAGAACACGCGAGAGATTTTCTTCGCGACCTCCAAGTAGATTTATTTAAAGAAACTGATTTAAAGTGTTCTATCGGGTGTGGAGAAAACCGTTTCCTAGCGAAGATGGGTTCCGATTATCAAAAACCACTAGGTTTAACTTTGATATTTAAAGAAGATGTGGAAAGAATACTTTGGCCTATTCCAATTGAAAAAATGTATGGAATAGGGAAAAAGACCGCTCCTAAACTTATAAATTTAGGGATAAAGACGATTGGAGATTTAGCTCAAACTGAGGATAAAAAGGTTAAAGAACTTTTAGGTAACAGTTTCTTACACTACCAAAACCATGCTAATGGTGAAGGTAGTGATGAACTTAATTATGGAAGTTTTGATCCTAGTAGCGTTTCCGCTGCTCGAACATTTAATGAAGATACCTCTGATGATGATGAACTGAGCAATATGATAATTCATCTATCAAAACAGGTAAGTAAGGAACTCAAAGAACATAATAAGACCGCTAGATGCGTTATAGTGACCTTTAGAACGAGCGATTTTATTACGACGTCTAAAAGGATGCAGTTTGATACTTATTCAAATGAAGCGGCTAAAATCGCTTCTCGCGCTTTACAGATATATGAGACATATTATGACCTCACACCTTTAAGACTTATTGGAGTAGGAGTAGCTGATGCTATTAACGTTGAAGATGTTCAAGAACAGATGAATATCTTTCAAGTTAGCCGTCATCGCGTAAAAAAGAATGATGTTACAATTGAAAACATCATCGAATCTTTAAATAAAAGCAGTAAAATCAAATTTCAAAAAGCCTCAGAAGTAAAAAAGCAAAATAAGAAAAAGAAGAAAGATGGGGAATATCAAGGTCGTTTTCATATTCCGGAGGAAGAGAAATGAATGTATCAGATGTTATTGAGGATTATTTAACCTATCTCGTCGTTGAAAAGGGTGATAATTCAAATACGATCGAAACATATAAAGACGACTTAGGACAATTCGTCGATTTTGTTGAGAATAAAGAAATAGAAGATCTATCTATAGAAGATATATCTTCTTTTATGCGCTATCTTTCGGCTAATAACCGTAAAACGAGTACAATTATAAGAAGAACAACTACTATTCGAGGACTATATCTATTTTTAAACCGCGAGAACTATATTAAAGTTCCTTTAACAGGTTTACATCTTCCTAAAGCTGAAAGTCATTTACCCAATGTTTTATCGCTTGAAGAAGTAGATGCCTTACTAGATTGTTTTGATTTAAATAAGGACAATGAAGTTAGAGATAAAGCGATGCTAGAAACTATGTATGCTTCTGGTCTTCGTGTTAGTGAACTATTAACCTTAGAACTAGGAAATATCAATTTTCAGTCCGGGTATATAAGAATTCGGGGTAAAGGTTCGAAAGAAAGAATTATACCCATCGGAGAATATGCCTTAGATTATTTAGAAAACTATATCGAAACAGTAAGAAAATATAACATTAATCGTCGCAGCAAATATGTTTTCTTAAATAAAGAAGGGAAACCATTAACTAGACAGTTCTTTTTTAAGGCAGTAAAAAAATATGCTATAAGGGCGAATATCGATACTCCTATTTCACCTCACACTCTTCGACACTCATTCGCTACACATTTAATAGAAAATGGTGCGAATTTAAAAGAAGTTCAAGAGATGCTAGGACACAGCAAAATAGAAACAACACAAATTTATACCCATATATCAACGAAAAGAATTCTTTCTGCTTATGATGCCTTTATGAAAAGTAAATAATCGTGCTTTTTATTTGAAAGCAGTAAAGATATCGTTTATAATCTTTTTGGAGGAAAAAATATGAAATTTAAAAGAATATTTCTAATCGTTTGTGACTCAATGGGTGCAGGATATATGGAAGATGCTGCACGTTTTGGAGATGAAGGAGCGAATACACTACTTCATATATCCGATAAAATGGGAGGACTTGATATTCCTAATCTCAACGCGATGGGAATTAATGATATAGTTAACATCAAAAAAACAACAAAAGTTGAACATAAAAACTCTTACGTTATGACTTTAAAAGAGTCTAGTAACGGAAAAGATACGATGACCGGTCACTGGGAAATGATGGGGATATTAACCTCAAAGCCATTTAAAACCTTTACAGATACTGGTTTCCCAGAAGAATTAATCAAAGAACTAGAAGAGAAGACTGGAAGAAAAATAATCGGAAATAAAGCCGCTTCAGGAACAGAAATTTTAGTTGAATTAGGTGAAGAACAGAAAAGAGATGGCTCTTTAATCGTTTATACCTCAGCCGATTCGGTTTTACAAATCGCTGCTCATGAAGAAGTTATTCCGGTTCCAGAACTATATAGATACTGTGAAATAGCCCGCGAAATATGCAATCGTCCGGAGTACCTTTTAGGAAGAATTATCGCTCGTCCTTTTGTTGGAGAAGATAAAAATAGCTTTAAAAGAACTCCTAACCGCCACGATCTAGCCCTTTCACCTACTGGACGCACTGCGATGAATGACCTTCAAGATGCTTCTTATACCGTTTCTTGTGTTGGTAAGATCAATGATATCTTTAATGGTGCTGGTGTAACTAAAACTGTTAAAACTGTTTCAAATGGCGATGGAATGGTAAAAACCACAGAACAAGCTAAGGATCACTCCTGGACAGGTTTAGTCTTTACTAATCTCGTTGAATTTGATTCTGAATATGGTCACCGCCGCAATCCAGAAGGTTACGGAAGAGCAATCGAAACTTTCGATAAAGAACTCACAGAATTAATGAATAATCTTACTGAAGAAGATTTATTATTAATTACTGCTGATCACGGAAATGATCCAACTTGGACCGGAAGTGATCACACTAGAGAAAGAGTTCCATTCATTTGCTATAGTAAAGCCTTTAAAAACGGCCGTAAACTTGAAGAAAGAAATTCCTTCGCCGATATCGGTAAAACAATATTAAAGAACTTTAACGTCAAGCCATCAGAAAATGAAATAGGAACACCGATAGAGGAATTACTAAGTGATAAAGCGTAAATCAATTCTACCACTATCTTTATTTACACTTCTTGCAGCAAGTTCATGTTATGTAGTTAAAGGACTAACATTTAATATTGCCGCTCCTTTAGGCGCGCCATCTTTAGCCCTACTTCCTTACGGAGATGATTTAAAACACGTTGATATAGTTAATCAAACTAGTACTATTAAATCAGCGTTTCTTTCTGATTATTACGATGTACTAATCTTTGATACTTTTACTGGAGTTAGACTTATTCAGATGCAAGGTGCTAAATTTAAATTAGCAAGAGTATTAACTTTAGGCAATCTATTTATCGCTTCTACCGGTAATGATGAAGATGAAACTATCGATGATTCTGATTTTATCGCTGGTTTTGGTGAAGGAATGATGCCTGATTTAATATTTAAAAACATTCATCCCAAATTAAGTGTTGATACCTATTTAGGTTCAGCCGCTTTAGCTAGTAGTTTACTTTGTTCTGGTTCTTCCGAAGGAAAGAGCATTGATTATGTTGTTTTATCTGAACCATTTATATATAACGTTCAATATAATAAAGACTGCAAAACTTATGGAAGTGTTAAAGTAGTTGAAGATCTTAAAGAATCTTTTATCACTTATAGTGAAGATAAGGGTCTTAAACTTCGTGGTTTCCCTCAAGCGGGGCTATTTATCAGTGAAAAACTAGAAAATGATAAAGATAAAGCTAGTTTAATTAAAAACTTCTTTAAAACGATCGATTCTGAGATGAGAAGCTTAGAAAGATCTGGTGCTAAAGCTAGTTTAGAAGAACTATTAAATTATGGTTCAATAGAAGAGCAAAAGGCTCGCTTTGGGCTCGATTATAAGACTCTTGAGGCTTTGAGTATCAAAGATAAAGAAGTTATTAATAAACTGGCTTATAACTCATTCCCAGTCGATTTAGACGCCTTCGGAGATTATTATTCTCACATTCTTAATATTACAAAGATTGAAGAATCTACATATTCTAAATATTATAATTCCGTTGAAGAATAAGCGCTGCGGCGCTTTTTTTAGTAGGGAAATGACTATAAACTCTTTTTATGCTATAATTCACAAGATGAAAAATAAAGCGAAGGTAATAAAAGAGAAAAAGTATCTAACACCTCTATATATAACTATAGGCGTAATATTTTTACTTATTCTATTTGAAGTAATAGCCCATATTATTTCTACACCCGTCTTTCCCCCTTTAGAAAAGATAATACCAGCAATAGGGAAATTATTTACCCTTAAACGCTTCTATTTAAGCTTTATTGCAACTTTAGTTAAATTACTTGTTACAGCGTTAATTAGTTCCATCTTAGGTCTTATATTAGGTCTAATTTCCGCCTCTTACGAGAGATTTAAAAATATCTTAAAACCTCTGATGTCATTTTTAAAATCCTTCCCAACAGTTTGTTTAGTTTTAGTACTAGTAGCTTTAACTAAGATCACAGAGATAGTAGTATTAGTATTTATAATCCTTCCAATCGTTTATGAAGCAGTAACTAATTCCGCCCTCGAAATAGGGAAAAGATATAATGATGACTTATTAGTAGATAATATTAAAACTTCATCAAAAATATTAAATGTATTATTACCACTCACATTGCCCTCTTTCTTTGTTTCAATTCTTCAGTCATTAGGCTTAGGACTTAAAGCCTTAATTATGGCGGAAGTATTAGTAGGAACTACTTCGCGTTACGGATTAGGTAATATGCTTAATAACGCCTACATTAATTCTAACTTTACTAGAATGTTCGCCCTCGCCTTCGTCTCCTTAATAATTGTATTAGGACTAGATGTCCTTTTAACGTTCATCAAAGGACGAATAGAAAAGAAAATATCCTAATAAGTCGATTTAGACAGTAAAACATTAAAAAATCTATGACCAGAATATGGTCATATTTTTTATGTAGGATTATATATATTTAAATGGTTAATC
>DNJQ01000090.1:0-1206 GCA_003497225.1 Bacillota bacterium
AAGTGTTTCATATCTATGGAATTACGATGAACAAATCGGCCAAACAAACGGGCTTCCCGAACCTCAAAAAAGTGGCAGTTGTTACTAGTTATTTAATATATCAATATCAATTTATATTAGAAAGTGTTATTATGTAATGGAGGTAAATATGAAAGTCCTTCTATATTTTCAAAATCAGGATACATTTAAAAAATCTGGCATCGGTCGTGCACTTAAACATCAGATCACTGCTCTAACAAAAAATGGTATTGAATATACTTTAAATCCTAAAGATGATTTTGACATTGCACATATAAATACTTATTTTGGTAAGAGTCAAAAAGTTTTAAAAAAATGTAAAAAAAGAGGTATTCCAGTTATAGTTCATGGTCATTCTACATTTGAAGATTTTCGTGATTCTTTTCGAGCATGGAGAATGATTGAGCCTTACTACGATCGTTGTTTAAAAAAGATGTATTCTAATGCTGATTACATAATTACACCAACACCCTACTCTAAAAAACTTATATCCAATTATAGTTTTGTTAAATGCCCAGTAGAAGATGTATCTAATGGAATCAATTTAGAAGAATATCAAATAAATGAATCTGATATTGATGCTTTTAGAAAGCATTTTAATTTAAGTAAAGATGATAAAGTTATCATAAGTATCGGTTGGTTCTTTAGAAGAAAAGGTATAGATGATTTTATTGAAGTAGCTAGAAAACTTCCACAATATAAATTTATTTGGTTCGGCCATCAACCCAAATGGCAAACACAAGGAAAAATATTAAAAATTCTTAAGCATCGCCCAGAAAACGTTATTATGCCAGGTTATATCGCTGGACCTATTTTAAAAGGTGCATTACACGGAGCTGATTTAATGTTCTTCCCTTCCCGTGAAGAGACTGAAGGAATAGTAGTTTTAGAAGCTATGGCAACGCATCTTCCTATTTTAGTTCGTGATATCCCTGTCTATGATCCATGGTTAAAGGATAAAGATAATTGCTATAAAGGAAAAGATATTAATGATTTTGCTGAACAAATACCATTAATTCTTAATGATGAAAATAGATTTAAATATGCTGAGAAAGCTTATAATGATGTTCAAGAAAAAACTCTAGACCAGATAGGTTTAAAGCTATGTAAAGCATATAAAAAAGTATTAGAAATAAAAAAATAATATAACTTAATATGTTCCTTGAAAAAGGTATTTTTAACATATAT
>DNJQ01000090.1:1433-3391 GCA_003497225.1 Bacillota bacterium
TATACTATTAAACAAATAGAAATGGAGAAATTATTATATGAAACAAGAAAAAACATCATGGGATTTTAGCCGAGTTTATGCTGATAATGAAGCTTATGAAAAAGATTACCAAAAGCTTCAAAAGATGATAGAAGAACTCGCTGGTTTTGATGGAAAACTAAATAGTGAAAATGCTTTATTAGAATTCTTCAAAAAATCCGAAGTTGCTGAAGATATATTAGCAAAAATTTATACCTACTCTTCAATGAAATATGACCAAAATCAAAAATCAAGTGATGGTCAAAAACTTCATGGACGTGCTTTAGATATCTATATGAAATATATTCAATGCACTTCTTTTACATCTAGCCAAATCTTAGCTAATGGAAGTGCTCAATTACTTGACTGGGCGAAAAAGGAAGAGTTCAAGGATTATGCTTACACTATCCGTCGCTTAGTAAGCAATCAGGACCACATTAAAAGTGAACTAGAAGAAAAGATTATGGCTAACTATTCACCCGTAATTAATAACTTCAGCGATTTATATGATATGGCTGCTGTAGCTGATGGTAAAGATAATGAAGTTACCTTCTCTGATGGTGAAAAAGCAGTTGTTACCCACGCTAACTTCATAACCTTTTTAGAAGGTAAGAAGAATCAAGATGATAGAAGACTTGCTTTTGAAGCCATCTATAAACCTTATTATGAACGCCGTAATACTTTTGCTGGTATCTATAACGGTATAGTTTTAAGTAATATTGCTGAAATGAAAAGCCGTGGATATTCTTCCATATTAAATACTTTCCTTCAAAGTAACGATATACCAGAAAGTGTTTATTTATCACTACTTGAAACAGTACATAAAAATGCTCATATTGTTTGGGATTACTACAAATTAAAGCAAACTCAATTAGGATTAAAGACATTCCATACTTATGACCGTTTCCAAAAACTAGCTTCTACTACAAAGAAATATACTTATGAAGAAGCTAAAAAAGTTTTCTTCACAGCAGCTGAAAAACTCGGACCAGATTTCGTAGAAAAAGCTAAGGCTGTCTTAGAAGATGGAAGAGTTGATGTTTATTATCAAGAAGGAAAAAGAACTGGAGCTTATTCAACAGGATTTTATGATAAAGGACCGTTCATTCTTCTTAACTATAACGATTCCTTCAACGATGTATTTACAGTTGCTCATGAGGCTGGACACTCAATCCATACCATGTTAGCAAATGAAAATAACGGAATATTCAATTCTAACTACACAATATTTGTCGCTGAAATTGCTTCAACATTTAATGAACAATTACTTCAAGACTATTTCATGGAACAAGACTTAGATCACGAAACAAAACTTTATATGCTTCAATCAGCTTGTGATGATATAATTGCCACCTTCTACCGTCAAACATTATTTGCTGATTATGAATATCAAGCTCACTGCATGGCATTAAATGGTGGTGTTATTAATGCTGATAGCCTTGAACAATTAATGACCAAATTATATAAGGAATACTATAACATTGATTTAAACAATGAACCTTATAAAAATGATATTTGGGCATATATACCTCACCTATATCATTCCCCATTCTATGTTTATCAATATGCAACTTGCTTAGCTTGTTCATTAGATATCTACGATATGGTTAAAAGAGGTGTTTCTGGAGCTAAAGAGAATTACTTCAAGATGCTCAAAGCTGGTGGAAGTGACTTCCCTATGAACATTGTAAAACTTGGTGGTGTTGATTTAACAACACCTGCACCATTTGAAGCAGTATTCAAAAGATTATCATTCTTAGTTGAAGAACTTAAAAAAGAACTTAAGAGAAAGTAAATATAAGGCCATACAAAACATGGCCTTTTAATTTTGCTTTTTTATAGTACAAGAATATATTTTGAATTAAAAAAATCATCAAATTACAAATTAATTTGATGATTATAAAATAGAATGTCTTAAATAATTTTTTTAGTTTTCATAG
>DNJQ01000066.1 GCA_003497225.1 Bacillota bacterium
TAAAATAATAAAAATACCAAAACCAATATCGATACTAAATATTTTTTTAATATTAAAGAATCTTCCTTCTATCTTAATTGTTCTTCCTTCATATTTAGTTTTTGCCTTAATGTTTGATATTTTTATTATTTTAAATTCAATTCTTAAATCGGTATGAATGCAACAAATATCGTTTATAATTTTTGCCAATTGTTCATCAGCTAAAGTTGAGCCTATTAATTTAAAATCTAAATCTATGGTACTTCTAACATCAACACCAACAATGCTTTGAAGATAAAAGCCACCTTTAAAAACAAATAGTTTTGAATACTCGCTATTAGATAGTCTATAAAGAAATTCATCAAAGAAAAATGTATCCCAAGCAACTTGGACATCAACTTTCTTTTCCTTAGAAAACTTTTCAATTACATTTTTTACTTTTCCTAATTCCACCCAATCACCTCGAAAACATTTCTAACTTTTTCATAGACTTTTAATTCTTTTGCATATTCATATAATTTTTTAATATTTAGATAATTGTCCTTATATTCATTAATCGCGTATATGACACTTTCATAGTCATAATCATTGCGTTTAAATAAATCACAGATGCATCTTTCTTTATCATATGTTCTAACATAGTTACCAAATGATGTTTGAACTTCAGTAACTCCTAAGAATAGTGTTTTCTTTCTTGATTGTTTAATTTTAACGCCTTTTATTTCAGGAATATTAGTACCATACGGTATTGTTGCTTCATAATTAACAATTTGTTTATTAGAAAGGTTATTTAAAAAAAGTGCAGTTTCTCCAGTATAAATAATTTTATGATAAGTTAAGGAATATATAAATAATTCATCTTCTATTCCTTGACGCGTAATATATATTCCACGAGCTACTCTTGATAATAGCCCCTCTTTTACTAGTTGAGTTAAATAAGTAGTAGGAATACCATATTTTTTTATTAATTTCAAATATATATATCCATTATTTTCATTCGCAATTCTAATTATCTCAGACTTATTCATAATGTTTTCCTTTCACACTGACATTATATAGTTTTGTCAGTCTATTTGCAATAAATACATATAAAAAAAGAACACCTCTCGGTATTCCATAATTTTTAATGGAGCAGGCGACGAGAATCGAACTCGCGTGACCAGCTTGGAAGGCTGGAGTTCTGCCACTGAACTACGCCTGCAAATGGCGGATCTGACGAGGATCGAACTCGCGATCTTCTCCGTGACAGGGAGACATGTTAGCCACTACACCACAGATCCGGCATGCAATATTATCATATATTTTATTTCAGATTTCAAGTATTATTTACAAAATAGTTGAGATTTAATCTTTTATTTAATAAAATAAAAAAGTTAGGAGATTTTAATATGTATAAAGTAATGAGTGTAAATGCTGGTAGTTCTAGCTTAAAGTTCAAATTATTCTCTATGCCTGATGAAAAAGTTATTACATCAGGAATTGCTGATAAAATTGGACATAACGATGCTATATTTAATATAAAAAGATTAGATGGAACTAAAGTTGAAAAAATACTTCCGATAAAAGATCACAGTCAAGCAGTAGAACTGCTTATTCAAGCTTTGCTTGATGAAAAAATTATTTCTTCTTTATCAGAGATTAAAGGAATTGGTCACCGTATAGTTCAAGGTGGAAAATACTTCTCTCATTCTGAAATATTTAATGAAGATACAGAAAATAAGATTAGACAGTTAATTCCTTTAGCGCCATTACATAATGGAGCTCATCTAATCGCTTTCCACGCTTTTAAAGATAAGGCTCCAGAAATAGGAAATGTTGCAGTATTTGATACAGCCTTCCATCAAACGATGGAACCTGAAGATTATCTTTACGCAATTCCTTATGATGTATCTGAAAAATACGATATTAGACGTTATGGTGCTCATGGAACATCACATCAATATTTAGCGCAAAAAGCGAAGGAAGATTATTTACCCAATGTTAAATCACCTTCTATAATTACACTTCACATTGGTTCCGGCTCATCTTTATGTGCGATTAAAGATTCAAAGTGTGTTGCAACTAGTATGGGTTTAACACCTTTAGCTGGAGTTATGATGGGAACAAGATGTGGAGATATAGATCCTAGTGTTATGCCTTTTATTATTAACCAAGCTAAAATGACAAGCGATGAAGTTTATCATATGTTCAACTTTGAATCAGGATTAAAAGGCGTATCAGGATTATCAAATGATACAAGAGATATTGAATCTGCTATAAATAAGAATAATCCTCGAGCAATACTAGCTGCTAAAATGTTTGCTAGATCCATTGCTAATTATCTAGGTCAATATTTTGTTAGATTAGGACATGTTGATTTATTAGTTTTCTCCGCTGGAATTGGTGAAAACTCTTCAACCTTTAGAAAATATATAATTGATGATGCTAAAGAAGCTCTCGGATTAGTTTTAGATGAAAAAGCTAACGAAGAGATGATTCATGGAAAGAGCGGATATATTTCAACTAAAGATTCTAAGATTCCTATGGTTGTTATTCCAACCGACGAAGAACTTATGATTGCTCGTGATGTTGTTAAATACTTAAATCTCCACGATTAATCATAACTTGTTTAATTTCATTCGATACTTTTTTACTCGATAAAAAACAATATATACAAGGGTTATTATCTTTACCAATAGAATCACTATATCTTTTGATTTGCGGATTTTCTTCAATGATTTCTTGTACTAGTTTTTCTTTGTCTTCATCGTGATTAAGAATATATGTTTTATCAAATAGTAAAAACGATTTAACAAATTCATCTTTAAAATCATGAAGCCTTGAAGCTCGATCTGGTTTAAAGATTAAGACTTTTGCATAAGTTGGACTCATTTGAGTTATAGTTTTATAGATGTTTTCAATTTGTGAAGGCTGATGAGCATAATCATCTACATATATCGTTTTACTTTTTTTAACTATATTAAATCTTCTCTTCACGCCTTTAAACTTTTTTATTCTATTTCTTGCTAAATTGAGATTCATTTTAAAATGTTCAGCTACAGCTAAACAGAATAAATAAAGTTTAATCATGTATTCGCCGACAAAAGGAATCTTATCTCCTCTTATCAATTTGTTTCCTAGATACAAATTAATAATAAATCCTTCCGGTCCTCTTTTAGTAATATTATAGTGATAATAACTATCTTCCTTTTTCCCTATTAAACATTCATTAGTTAAATCAAAATGATACAAATCATAGCAATAATATTTTTCACAGTTTTTACCAAATTTTTTAAAGCTTTCACGGTACTGGTTGTAACTTGAAAAATAATCTGTATGATCTAATTCAACTGATAATATTAAACCTATCTTAGGCCTATATAGTAAAAAATGATCTTTATATTCGCAGCACTCCATTATTACCGGCGCTCCACTAACATATCTTCCTACGCCATCTCCTTGGATAAGTGAAAACTTATGATCAAATAAGTAATCTAGCATTCCAACCGTTGTAGTTTTTCCGTGAGTTCCACTAACACCTATAACATATTTTCCTTCCATCATAAATGATAGGATTTCATGATACTCAAGCATTAATATCTTACTTTTATCTATGTCTTTTAAATTTTCTTTATAAGCAGTTGAGTATATTATTATGTCGCAGTTTTCTTGCTGTTTTAAAAAATAAGAAAATGGGTAGTAAATTATATTTCTTCTTTTAAGTTCAGCTTCGGTGAATAATTCTTCACCCTTATCATATCCATAAACAAAGACTCCATAATCATCAAGATATTGCGCTAATGCTGCTAATCCTGAACCTTTAATACCATATAAACATATTCGTAATTTATTCACATAATAATATATGTAAAAAAATTAAAATATATATTATGACTT
>DNJQ01000134.1 GCA_003497225.1 Bacillota bacterium
GGCGTAAGTTGATTGACTATTTTTGATGCACCACATATACTAATACATGGGAACACCAATGTTGGTTCAATATTCTAGATATTGCCTTCGTGTTCCTTTTTAATTTTGCTTAATGACTTATATCTGAGTATTACCGTTTTTACTTTTTTCTAGGAATAATGAAAGGAGACAAGTATAATAATATTGTGAGATATATGAACTATTTAATAAGTAATATCAATGACCTTGAAACAACCGAGAGAATACTAATCCTCGTTTGTTCAATTTTTGTTGCAATCATTATTGTATTATTTATTGTTTCTTTGTGTTTAGCGACAAGAAAAAGGAAAAGCGTATTAAGTAACCAAATGCAAAATACGCGTGTTTATATAATTAATGTGAAAAATAAAACAATTGTTTATTTTGATAAGCACAAAATTAATGAAGTTAAATCTATACCATTATTCAAGTTTTTTGAACAGTTTGATTCAAACAATTCTACAATAGTTGAGAATTGGATTAAATCATTGATCAATGATCCTGATAATGCGAGATCATTTTTAGAGACACACATAAAAGTTAGTAAGAATAATAAAACTGAATTCGTATTATTAGAAGCAACAAGTGTTGAGCCGAACGAAAATATAATACATTTGGAATCACATTTACTTCCACAGCTTTCAACTTCTTCTTCAAAGCACAATGGACAAAGATTCTTATTGTCTTATGAAGTTATGCAAGCTAAATTTAATGAAGCCATGTCACAAAATCGAAAACGTGGTGCTGGATGTTTAATACATCTCTACTTTAAACAAAATGTGATGAATTTAACTACTAAATATTCTTTGGGTGCTTTAACTATTCAATCTATTAACATACTATCGTCATATTTAAATGAGAGAAGATGTGCTTGTCTTACTGATGTAAATGAGATTTTTATTTTTGATGACGCTATAGCAAATAGATCACAATTCTTTTCGCTGGCCAATCAAATTATCAAAAAGATTAATGGATATTTAGTTATCAACTCCATGGATGATGAATATGGCGTGTGTATTGGTGCAGCTATACTAGATAAAGATTCAACGAACATGAAAGTATTCTTGTCTCGTTGTCGTAGCATGGTTATTTTTGCAGAGAAGGACAAGGAGACTGGGGTGGCTTTATATGAAGAAAGTTCTTCTAAGGTTCTTTCTTCATCAGTTGCTGCTCATAAAGAATTAACAAGTCTTATACATAATAGATCTTTTAGATACTATTTCACTCCAATTATTTCATCTGCAAAAGCTAAAATCTATGCTTATATGTTGTCCATATCTCCTTATGGAACATCATTTAAAGATTTTGCCTCAGTATTAAAGGAAGCAACATCAAGAAATCTTTTAACTTCAATATATGATATTGTTATAAATGATTTTAGAAAGACAGCTAAAGAAAATGAATTAGTTCTATTACGTATTAGTTTAGAGTTTTTAGATGTCATCTTAAAAAATACAAGAGATGCCAAGAGCAAAAATACAGTTTTACTTTTAGAACAAGAACAAATGATATTGTTTAATGACAAGATATCTGAACTAAAAGATAAATTGGAAAGAATTAAAGCATGTGGGTATTCAATCGGTCTTTTATTTGAAACTGTTCCTACTGCAACACTAAGCAATAAGCTTATAAGAATGTTTGATTTAATATTCCTAACTGGTAAGTTATCTGAAGATATAGAAAAAGATAAACGTGCTCAAGCAGATTTAAGATTAATGAAGCAAATATATAAATCTTATGAAATCCCGATTATTATTTATGGACTAGATACTATAGCTTCTGCAGAAGTAGCACTAACTAACGGAATTGAGTATTTCTCTTGTACAGAGATTTGTAATGCTTCAAGTGTTTTTGAATACCTAGGTAAAAGACACGTTAAGCTAATTAGAGAAATGAATAAGAAATTGAACTAAATATGAATAAAGTATTTGATGGAATTTATCAAGAAAAGGGATCAAAGTTTTTTGCATTCATTGCTAATATAGATTCATTAGAAGAATTAAATGAACTAAAACAAATTGCATTAGATGCACATAAAAAAATAAAACATACTCTAGTTGTTTGTAGGTTTACTGATAAAGACGGAAAAAATACGATAATAGCTCAAAACGATAGGGAGCCGATAAAAACAGCAAGTGAAATAATGGCAACTTTAGAAAATCTAAAGTATTGTAATATAGCAGTTTGTATCTCAAGGCATTTCGGCGGAACATTACTCGGCGCAGGGAACTTGAGTAGAGCATATTATCAAGCATTTAAAGCAGCGTTACAAAAATATCAAGAAGAGAATTAGTATTTCTTATAATTCTTGACATAGTTATATTCCTTTCTTAAAATACTTACATACATATCTGATTGCTAGCAAGCGATTGGAAGCTAGGGTCTCGCATCCGGACTTGAGATGGTTAGTGCCTAGTGACGTGCGATCGGCTTTGGTTGAAAGAAAGCCCATCTTGGAAGGCTGCCGCGACTCGCACATTATGATCTTCGCAAGAAGGTCTTTTTTTATTTACGGCATCTCC
>DNJQ01000129.1 GCA_003497225.1 Bacillota bacterium
AAAAGTGGCAGTTGGCCTAAATTTTTTTTAATAATTTACATATAAATTTATTACCAAAAATAAGGCAAAAGCATATTCATAGTTGATGAAAGAAATTCAACTAACTGATTTACCGCTATATAAGAAAGCGAGAGTTTTAAAAAATGATAGTTCTAATCAAGAAATAGGTATTTCTAGTATTATTACTAAGATTAAAACATATTCTGATTTCTCTATTATTTCTATCGATGATGAATTTATATTTTTATCTCCAAATGATCAAGAACAGATCTTTGTTTCAGCGCTTTAATCTATTTATTGTATTTTCTTAAGCAAAATGCCATACTTTTTACGGTGATACATAATGGAAGATAAAGACAATGAGATAATTGTCTCAACACACGACACATTTTCTTCAAGCGATATTGTTCAACTTATTGATAAAAAAGATATCGCTAATTTGCGCACCTTTATTATGGAACACAAGGCGGTTGATATTGCTCAAGTACTTGAAGATATGAGCTTAAGAAATATTTTGTTTATCTTTAAAACAGTAAAGAGTGAATATACAGCAGAAATATTTTCTTATTTAGAAAATGATTTACAACAAGATATTGCTAATGGTTTAAGTGATGAAGAAGTTCATGACTTAGTTGATGAACTTTCCACAGATGATTTAGTTGACTTTGTTGAAGATCTTCCCGCTAATTTAGTAAAGAAGATTCTTCAAACTACTAATAGAAATGATTTAAATCGAAGAGTTACAATTAATGCTTTCTTACGCTTTAAAAAAGACAGCGCGGGAAGCATAATGACGACTGAGTTTGTTGAATTAAAAGCAGGAATGAAAGCTTCTGATGCATTAAAAAGAATTCGTGAAGTAGGTCGCGACGCTGAAACTATTTCTTCTCTTTTCGTCATTGATTCTTCCCGTCACTTAGTTGGTGTTTTATATCTTGATGAACTAATTTTTTCAAATGAAGATACCATCATTGATGAAATCATGAATGATGATTTCCTTTCTGTTACAACTGAAGATGATAGAGAGGATGTTGCAACATTATTTAAAAAATACGATATTCAAGTTATGCCTGTAGTTAATAAAGAACAAAGACTTGTTGGTATTATTACTATTGATGATATTATGGATGTTATTGAAGATGAAACAACCGAAGATATTCAAAAAATGGCTGGTACAACTCCTGTTACAACACCATATTTAAAAACTTCGATTTTAAAACTTGCTTCAAGCCGTATTGTTTGGCTTTTAGTACTCATGGTTTCGGCAACATTAACAGGATTAATTATTTCTAAGTTTGAATTCTTAATTGCTGCTATTCCAGTTCTATCTTCTTTTATCCCCATGCTAATGGATACTTCCGGTAATGCAGGAAATCAATCAACGACAACCATTACCCGCGCTTTAGCCGTTGGTGATATTGGTATAAAAGATTATTGGCACGTTGCTTTAAAAGAAGTTGCGGTTGGATTACTTACTGGTTTAGTTATAGCCTTATTTAACTTCGCTTGGATACTAGTTGAACTTAATATTGGAATAATTAAAAATACTTCAACTGTGGCTTCGTGGTTAATAGCTCTTCAAGTTTCTTTAACTTTATATATAATTATCGTTTTAGCCAAGTTTTTGGGTGCTTCTTTACCAATGCTTGGAAAACTAATTCATGTTGATCCTGCTTTAATGGCTGGACCACTAATTACCACAATACTAGATACAATATCTTTAATTCTCTACTTCATCTTAGCCAAGGCTATAATTCCTGGTTTATAACTTCCGCCCATTTAACGCACACAATATCAAATTAAATCTACAATATAGTAGGTGATATTTTGAATAGAACAATTGTAGATTTTAACCACGTTAGCAAAAAATTCTTCAACAAAAAGTCTGAGATGGTTGTTATTAGCGATATGTCATTCCACGTTGATGAAGGCGAAATCGTCGCTTTAGTTGGACCATCTGGTGCAGGAAAAACCACGATATTAAATCTAATATCCGAGCTTTTAGTTCCTGAAATTGGTGAAGTAAAAGTTGATGCTTCTTTAGGTTATATGTTTCAAAAAGATAACCTCTTCGATTGGTTAACAATCTATAAGAATATCGCTTTAGGTCTTTCTATTAAAAGAAAGTTAACTAAAGATGATCAAAAAGAGATTGAAGAAATGGCGAAGCGCTATGGTCTTTATGATTTTTTAGATTATTACCCTACACAGTTAAGCGGTGGAATGAGACAAAAAGTAGCTTTGATGCGAACACTTTTATTAAAGCCAAGTCTTTTACTTTTAGATGAACCTTTTTCTTCTTTAGATTATATTACTAGATTAGATTTAGAAGAAGAAATCTTTAAGATAATTAAGAACTTAAAAATCAGCGCAATAATAGTCACTCACGATATATCCGAGGCCATCGTTCTTTCAAATAGAATCTATGTTCTTTCTGCTCGGCCTTGCACAGTAAAAAAGGAATATATTTTAAATGAAGACATGGCTAACGCCAGACCTAACGATGCAAGAATGAACGAGCACTTTCAAGAATACTTTAAAGATATTGTGGAGACCCTAAGATGAAAAAAAGCATTACTACCCTCAAAGAGTTTCAAAAAAGACAAAGACTAGACAAATTTTTAATTGTCTTTTTAAGAATAATTATCGTCGCTTTGCTTTTCGCTTTTTGGGAAATCGGTGCTCGAACTGGGGTTATAAATGAATTCCTTTTAAGTAAGCCAAGTTCAATATGGAATCTATTTATCACCTACATTAAATCTGGAGAACTATTTAAACACGTTTGGATATCGGTTTATGAAACTTTAATAGGTTTAGCAATTGGAACGATAGCTGGGCTATTAATCGCGATACTTTTATATCTATTCCCCAAAGTATATACGATAATTGACCCTTATTTAGTAGTTTTAAATGCTCTTCCTAAAACTGCTCTAGCTCCAGTATTAATAATTTGGATTGGAACAGGTGCCAAAGGAATTATCGCCGTTTCCGTAACTTTATCAATCGTTGTTACCATCATTTCCGCCTATTCCTATTTCGTTGGAGTTGATAAAGAAAAAGTAAGAATGCTTAAAACCATGGGCGCGAATAAGTTTCAGATTTTAACTAAACTTGTATTACCCCAAAACTACGCTAACATTGTTTCAATAATTAAGATTAATATCGGTTTAGCTTGGGTTGGAGTTATCGTTGGTGAGTTTTTAGTTTCGCGCGGCGGAATAGGATACTTAGTTATGTATGGAGGACAAGTATTTAAACTTGACCTAGTTATGATGGGCGTAATTATCTTAGCCATCATCGCTTTCATAATGTACGAAATATTAAACATCTTAGAAAAATATTTAAAGAAAACAAAAAGAAGAGGAAAACATGAAAAGTAATAAATATATCTTATTATCGCTTCTAGTAATGATGGCTTCACCACTAGCTAGTTGCAAATCAAATGAAAATGAAATAGTTGTGGCAGAAGTCACCCATTCTATCTTTTATGCTCCGCAATATGTAGCCAAAAATTTAGGATACTTTAAAGATGAAGGACTGGAGATAAGCTTTATCACAACTCCTGGAGCTGATAAAACCATGGCTGCTCTACTTTCTGGTGATGCTGATATTGGTTTAATGGGACCAGAAGCAAGCATCTATATAGAAAAAAATAACGCTAAGGACTATGTCGTAAACTTTTCAAAACTCACTCAAAAAGATGGATCTTTCCTTCTTGGCCGCGAAAAGGATGATAACTTTACCTTTGATAAATTAAAAGGTAAAACTTTAATCGGTGGAAGAAAAGGCGGAATGCCAGAAATGGTTCTTGAGTACGTTTTAAAAAGTCATGGACTAGATGCTAGAAGAGATGATCCAACAGCAGAAGTAAATATTCGAACTGATGTGCAGTTCGATGTTATGGCTGGAGTCTTCGTTTCTGGTAGCAGCGATTATGTTGCCCTATTTGAACCTTCAGCAACCCAAGTAGAAACAAATGGAAATGGTCATATCGTCGCATCATTAGGTAAAGAAAGTGGAATAATTCCTTATACCGCTTATTCATCACTTAAGTCTAAAATTGAAAAGAATGAAGAGATGATAGTAAAGTTTAATCGTGCGATTAAACGTGGTATTGATTATGTAAAAAACAATACCGCGACAGATGTAGCTAAAGCCATTCAAAAAGATTTCCTGTCCTCTCCACTAGAAGAACTAGAAAAGATTATAACTAACTATAAAAATATAGAAGCTTATGCTGATGATCAAAAAATTAGCAAGGAAGAGTTTGAAAAACTTGTAAGCATCATTAAACTTGCTGGTGAACTAGATGAAAATGATAATCCATCATATGAAAAACTAGTCACCGATAAATATATAAAATAAGCTATTAAACTAAGGGGTGATTTCTATTCTAAAATAAGGATTCACCTTTTTTTTATTGATTCCGCCACCTCCCATAATAGCACTCATGAG
>DNJQ01000031.1 GCA_003497225.1 Bacillota bacterium
TTTGGCATAATATATATAAATTAACTAGGAGTTTAACCAAATGGATATCGATAGCATTATTGTCTTATTAGAAACAGAGTTAGGGAAGGCGGACAGTTTATATTTAAACTTACATAATCCGAACTGTAAAAATAGTGTCTTGAGCCTCCTTTCTGATAAAGCCAACGCTTTATATAGAAAACTACTTGAACACAAAAGTTTAATATATGATGAAGATATAGCCGAAAAAAATATTGATAAATTTTATTTAATTAATACCTTTGGGGTCTCTAGTGAAGATAAAAACAATGTTGATCAATTTGTTAACTGTGAACTTTATCTTTCTTTACTATCTTTAACTTATAGAATAGCTGGTGAAAAACAAGATCAAGAAGCACCATTATTCTTTATTCCAGTAAGACTAGTAACAAATGGAGATAAAAAAGAACTTCAACTTATTTCTTCAACACCTATTTTTAACTATGCTTTACTTAAAAAACTTAAAGAAACATATGACTTAGATTTAAATTATCATTATTATGATTTTGAAATAAATGCTTATCGTGATTTTATTGATAAAAAGTCTCACGCCTTTTTCTTCTCAGTTAAGGAACACATTTGTTTATTAAAGTGTAAAGCAGCAAAACTATATCGAAGCAATCTTTTGTACTTAAATCAAGGGGAACTTTATGTTAATCCCGTTATTGAAGCTATCTTTGGTGAAAAGAGTGGAAAAGAAGAAGAGAAGGAAAAAGTTGAACCAATTGTTACAACTTATCCATTTTTAGCTAAAGCTTATGATTTTTTAGCTAGTGATAGATGTGTAAATATGGTGTTTTCAAATGAAAAGTTAGAAAGCAACATCATTAAACACATTACCTTAGAGCATATAAATCAAGGCCAAGTGGTCAGTATCTTCTCAAATGATGAAGAGCACATTTCTCATTATAGTGAAGATCAAGACTTTAAGAGTTTATTATTTAAACCAGAAGGTCATAGAAATTATATAATTGATTTGCTTGAAAGTGAAAAAGAAGCTTTTGAGGAAAAAGAAAGCAATAATGAAGTTCTTGAAAGTTATCTATCTTCATTAAAGAACCGCGATGAAGCATTTAATTGGCCTTTTGAACAAAATAGAGAAGAATTTTTAGAACAGCTCGCCAATTATTCTGCTTTAGGTCAAGTTAAATATAAATTTGATATCGGTTGTTATACTGATGAAGAATATTCTAAAGACAGAGAATTCTTCCATCGTTTTGCCAAACTTAGTTCCATGAAGGATATCTCTATTTATGATCATCCTTTCTACGGATTAACATCTCGTGCTGATAATGATACTTATAAAGAACTTCAAAAGAACGTTAATTCATGTTTAGAAAATATCGATGAATTTTCTAGTAAGATCAAGCAATCAAATTTGAAGCAGTGGAAGTTTGGAGATATTGATTCTTTCTATGACTATACTAAGATTCATAAGCACTTTGATGTATTAAGACAATATTCTGGATTTAATCCTAAATATTTTGACTTAGATTTAAGTTCCATCGATATGGAATCTTTAAGCAAGCTTAAGTCTTTATATGATAGTGATAGTTCTTTAAAGCTCGCTGTTGATAATATGACTAATTTTGAAATTTGGTCACAAGATTTAGCTTCTCTTAGTGAAGCTTATAACGGAAAAGGTAAAGTTAGAAGAAAAGCCATTAAGCAAGCTATAAGCATGCTTAAGATTGGTGATAAAAAGAATGTCTCATCACTATTTAGACTTATAGATATTCACCTTAAAAATCTTCAAGATATAGATTCGTGTAAGAAGCAATTTGAAGGATTAGACATTAATCTTTCTACCATAGATGAAATAGTAGAACTTGAAAGTGCAGTTGAATATCTTGCACTTTATCACCGTCACTGTACGCTCTATGATGATATAGAATTTGAAGATAATGAATTAGTTAAACGTTACTTTAATGATTCAGAGTTTAGAGAAGAGTTCAACGATAATAGTATCGATAAGTTAGATGATTTAGCAGGAAAGTTACAAGTAGGATTTGATAACATCTATTCTTATTTTGATGCCGCTGAAAAAAGAGATTATGAAGTGATGTCATTTAATGATGTTAAAAGACATCTAATGCTTTTACGCGATACAAGTTATGAAATGTATTTAGACTACTATAACTTCGTTTCCTATTTAAATACTGTTTCTGCTCCATTAGCTGAAGTTATTAATAGTCTCATCGCTAATCACATGTCATTTAAAAACTTAGAAGTTGATTTTTTTGCTTCTATCTTCGCTGCTTATAAGAAGAAGAGCTTTGATGGCGCGAGTGATAGCTTCTCATCTTTACGTGAATTAAAGACAGTATATAAGAAGATTATTGATGAAAAGATGCAACAAAATGTTACTGATCTTCTTAGTGAAATCTATAAAAAGATTGAAGAATATAAAGATTCAACCACCTACCACGCTTTTGTTAAAGACGCTAAAAGACTTGCGCTTCACATTAATTCACCGCGCAACGATGAATTGATCAAGAAGTTCCAAGATGTTGTCTTTAAGTTAAAGCCACTTATGGTTGGAAGAAAGAGTTCATATCTTCGCGCTTATAATAAAACAGATTTAAGCATCATCTTTGATCCCGAAAGTTATAGCACGATAGATTTATTATTGATCCTCGCTTTATCTCGTCGAGTGATTTTCGTCTCTCACCGCGAAGACGAAAGTGTTAGATTAGGACTTAATTCGGTTTTGCTACGCGATGTTATGAAAACATGTAATATCGGATTAAAAGAGATATTAGAACCAATCATAACACCAGCTATGGGCGAGCACTTATTTAATCTCATTGAATATAATGCTAATAGTCTTGGATATCAGTTAGTGAAAGATTATGAATATAACGGAGATATTTATCCATTAGTATTAATTCATCCTGGTGTTAAAAAGCCTCGTGTCTTACTATTTAATGATATTACCTTGAATGAAGATTTTGCTTCTATAGTAAATAATATCTTCCCAGTAATTCATAGCGTTTATGATGTTGAATGTGTGGAGTTCCCATTATTTATTTCCGCCTTATCACCTAAAACAGTATTGAAGGATATATTAATTCCTTCACGCCGCGGAAGTACCGAAGTAAAAGAAACAGAAGAAGTTAATGAACTTTTACAAGAAGAAAAGGTTAATGAAGATATATCTCATGTGGCTTCAGTAAGCTATGAAAAGCAACGCGAACTTTATGAAGAAAGACTTAATAAGATCCGTAATTCCTTTATTAAACGTCCGTTATATAACCCAGAAGATGAAGTTGAAAGAGATGATATAGATGGATATATCTTCGCTGTTTTACCAATCTCAGTTGAAGATTATCAGACCTTTAAACCATTCATGAAAGAGAAATTTAATAGTTATTATCGTAGTGGATTAATCATTAAGATGTGTGATCATTTCTTCCCGAAGAATCTTGAAATGTTAACTTTACGTCCAGGATTAAAGAATTTATCTAAATTAACTGATTATGAATTAAGAAAAGCTGTCTTCACTTATTTATCTAATTTCACTTATATGAATAAGAAAGAATTAGTTAAGATTCTTGCTGATGTAATTGAAACCGATGACATAGATGCCTTAGAAGAAAGAGTTGATATAATTATCGCTGATCTTTTGAAAAAAGATATGATTTGCATCGATGGTGAGAAAATATCCTTATATAAGGCCGTATAATAATTACATAATAATAGATAGTAAATACATGATTAAAAAATTATGGAATAAGTTTAAAAACTTAGTTATAAATATCAAAAATAAGGTTGTAAATTTCTTTAAAAATTTCAACCCGGCTAAATATGTTAAATTATATTTAGGATTG
>DNJQ01000100.1 GCA_003497225.1 Bacillota bacterium
ACAAGAAGAACTCGATGATATGTTTTCAAACATCAACTCATATGTGCGTGCCAGCAAGGAAAACTACACACCTTATGAACTGATGTTGAAGCGTTTTGGCAAAAGGCTTAGAAAAATTGCCAAAACGAAGGTTCGTCGTAACTGTAATAGACGAACAAATGAGCGATGCAAAAGTTAAATAATAAAGCGTTGCACTAAGTTAGTCAAACTGAAGGTAACGCTAACTTTTGCATATATAATATAACCTAAAACAAACATAAATGCAAAAAAGACTTTAAGACATTTTAATCTTAAAGCCTTTTATTAGTTCATTTTTTGCTCTTAGCTAATATCTTACGATAATTTTCAATCTCTTCTTTTGTACCTCTAACTAAGTGACCTTCCTCAACTTCAACAAGTTCAGTTTGATTCTCATAGTCAGTACCAGTATAGACCCTAATCTTCTTATTCTTTTCAATATGAGGATCAGGAATAGGAATAGCAGTTAAAAGTGATTGTGTATATGGGTGAAGTGGATGTTCAAATAATCTATCAGAAGAAGCAACTTCAACGATTTGTCCGTGATAAATAACACCGATACGGTCAGAAATATATTTAACAACTGATAAATCGTGAGCAATGAACAAGACCGTCATATTTCTTTCATCTCTAAATTCTTCTATTAAATTAAGGATTTGAGCACGAATAGAAACATCCAAAGCGGAGATAGGCTCATCAGCGATAATCATCTCAGGATTCATAATAATGCTTCGAGCAATACCAATTCTCTGTCTTTGTCCACCGGAGAATTCGTGTGGGAAACGGCTCAAGTGTTCTGGTCTTAAACCAACACGAATGATCATATCAGTAACTTTCTTTAAACGGTCAGCTTCGTTTTTATACATGTGGAAGGCGCGAAGACCTTCAGAAATAATGTAGTCAACATTAGCTCTTTCATTTAAAGAAGCAGTAGGATCTTGATAAATCATCTGAATCTTAGTCTTTAACTGACGATCAAGACGATGGGATATTTTACCGTTAATCTTAATTCCGTTATAAAGAATTGTTCCAGATATTGTAGGAACGATACGGATGATGGCACGGCCAATAGTTGTTTTACCTGAACCAGATTCACCAACAAGGCCAAAGATTTCACCTTTATAAATATCAAGGTTTAAATCATCGATAACAACTCTAACCTTCGTTCCACGTTTAAATCCAATTTGAACGTGTTTCATCGAAACAAGAACTTCTTTTTTCTCGCCGCTATTTTCGGCCTTTTTAGTTCTTGTCTTTTTTTCTTCTTGTTTAACCTCTTTTACTTCAGGTTTTTCTTCCTCTTTTTTCCCAACATGCACTTTAACTTTTGGAGAACGAGGAACAGGCTTTTTACCACTAAGTTTGGTAGTTTTCTTTTCTTCTTCCATCTTATTCTCCTCCATTTATACTAGCATCGGTTGATAAGAAACTCTTTGCAGTTTCTTCCATACGCTTAGAAAGATTTCTAATTAGTAAAGGTTTTTTAACTTTTGGAGCGCGAGGATCAAGAAGCCATGTTTTTGCGTAGTGAGTATCACTAATCTTAAACATTGGAGGCTCGATCATATAATCGATACGCATCGCATAATCCGAACGAGGAGCGAATGAATCTCCCTCAATCTCTTTGGTAAAGACTGGTGGGTTACCACGAATAAATGTTAAAGGTTCATTTTCAACAGCGAGTTGTGGTAAAGAAGACAGAAGTGCCCAAGTATATGGGTGAGCAGGACGATAGAAGACATCTTCATCAGTACCAATCTCAACTAATTGACCACCATACATAACACCAACTCGATCAGCAACACCAGCAACAACACCTAAATCGTGAGTGATGAAGATGGTTGTGAATTTATATTCTTGCTGTAATTCTTTAATAAGCGCTAAGATTTGAGATTGAACAGTAACGTCAAGAGCGGTAGTAGGTTCATCACAAATTAATATATCTGGACGACAAGCTAGAGCGATAGCGATAACAACTCTTTGACGCATACCACCAGAATATTGATATGGATAATCATTAAATCTTTCTTCTGGATTAGGAATATGAACTTTTTCAAGAAGTGATATAGCCTCTTTTTTAGCCTCAGACTTAGTTAAATTGTGGTGTAAGCGCAAGACATCGGTGATCTGACTTCCAATCTTTAACAAAGGATTTAATGAAGTCATAGGATCTTGGAAGATGGTAGCAATGTGGGATCCACGAATCATCGACCACTGACGGTGGGTCTTAAACTTGGCTAAATTGACCGAACGGTCACGAATAACACCCTTATCACGTAGGGCTTTGACCATTGGTTTTCTAATGGTTAATGATCTTCTAATTTTTCTATAAACTCTTCTCCATACAGGAACTTCATTGACAATATAATGTTCACCATCTTTAATCTTAACCATATCGCGGTTATCTTGAACGGAGTAGATAGATAAGGCATTTTTAATATCCGAATTAATCTGTGTTAATTGCATTTGTTCGGTACTTAAAGCCGCTTCTCTTTCTACTTCTAATAAATGACGGCGCTCATCATTTTCAACTTTCTTTAAGTTTTCATCGATTTGTGATACGTGAGATTCAGCATCTTTCTTCGCGCTATCAATTCTCTTTTTAAAGTATTTTGAAGCAAAACCAAACTTTTCAGCTAAGGAAAGACAAGCTTTGGTATCACCTTTATCGAGTTGCTCGATAGCCGAATCGATATCTTTATGAATTTCTTCGCTAAGCTTTGCTTCTTTTTCACGATAATCAGCTAATAGCTTAGTATTTTTTACATACTTAGCAACCCAAGATGGGGGATAAGCGATATACTTTTCTGCATCTTCTTTACTAACCGCTGGATCAGCAAGAACAGGTTTATTAGTTGAAGTATATTTTTCATAAAGAGCTTTATATTTTGCATTAATAGCTTCTTTTTTGCTTTCGTGAGCCTTAGTTAAGGCTTCCATCTTTTTAGCGTTTTTTTCAACTACTTCTGGCTTTTCATAATTACCCGAATTAATAACTTCAACTTTCTTGTCGCGAGTTTCTTTAAGCTCTGCTAACTTGTTATCACGTCCACAGCGGGTCTTTTTAATTGCTATAGAAATAATCTTTCTTTTTACTTCTAAAGCATCAAAGAGGAATTCTGTTCCAATATCTATGACGTTTTGAACGAAATTTAAATGCTCATCGACATCTTTTGAACCTCTGATTTGGCTTTTAACAGTATGCTTTTCAACAACAGATTTAATAGCTTCATATAATAACTTCTTCTTTAAAGAAACTAATTTCTTTGCTCCTTTATAATAAGCTTTATAATTGACTTCTTGACCTGGTGTAAAATCAGCAAAAGATCCAACTTCATTTTTTAAAACTTCAACATAACGAGATAGTTTATTATGGTCTTCACTAGAATTTAAATTTGATTCAAATTGCTTTCTAATCTCAGAATAAACAGATTCATAATTATCATA
>DNJQ01000044.1 GCA_003497225.1 Bacillota bacterium
GGGAGATGGCGGTTTTCATGCATTTAAAATATACATTTTATAATATATTTTACTTGTTTTATTTAATGTGATAAACTATTACAGTTAATTTGAAAGGTAGAAGATGAAAAGAGTATACGAACTTGATTTTGAAGGTAAGCACCTTCAAGTAGAACTTGGCGAAATTGCAAAACAAGCTGCTGGAGCATGTTTTGTTCGCTACAATGATACTGTTGTCCTCTCAACAGTATGTGCGGCTAAAGAGCCTAAAGAGGGGGTGGATTTCTTCCCACTTACAGTTGGTTATGAAGAAAAGCAATACGCAGTAGGAAAAATTCCTGGAAGTTTCTTGCGCCGTGAAGGAAGACCTGGAGAACATGCAACACTTACAGCACGTTTAATTGATCGTCCTATACGTCCAATGTTCCCAGAGGGATTTAGAAACGAAGTCCAAATTGTCAATATGGTTATGTCAGTTGATCAAGATGCTACACCAGAAATGACAGCAATGTTTGGTTCTTCATTAGCCTTAGGAATTTCTGATATACCATTTGATGGTCCTATTGCTGGAGTATATGTTGGAAGAATTGATGGTAAATATGTTATTAATCCTTCCCGTGAAGAGATTAAAAAGTCCGACATCAATTTAGCTGTTGCTGGAACATATGATGCAATTAATATGGTTGAAAGCGGAGCAGCTGAAGTTGATGAAGAAGATATGCTTCAAGCCATAATGTTTGGTCATAAAGCAATTAAGAAACTAATTGAATTCCAAAGATCAATTATTAGTAAAGAAGGAAAGGCTAAACGCGAGATTGTTCTTTACAAGATTGATGAAGCCTTACAGAGTGCTGTTGAAGGCCTTAGTAAAGATAGACTTATTAAAGCAGTTTCTATTCATGATAAATTAGAGAGACAAAATGCTATTGATGATATAGAAAATGAAGTTGTTGCTTTATATGAACAAAAAGACTATAAAGACGAAAAAGAGAAAGACTTAGTATTAAAACAAGTCAAAGAGATCATGGAGAATGTTGTCCGTGATGAAGTTAGAAGATTAATTACTGAAGACAAGGTTAGACCTGACGGAAGAAAGATTGATGAAATTCGTCCTTTGGACGCTCAAGTACATCTTCTCCCTCGTGTCCATGGTTCAGCTATGTTTACCCGTGGACAGACTCAAGTAATTTCCTCATGTACATTAGGACCTTTAGCTGATTCTCAAATAATTGATAATTTAACTGATGAAGAGTCTAAGAGATTCATGCATCACTATAACTTCCCACCATTCTCAGTTGGTGAATTAGGAAGAATGGGAACACCTGGACGTCGTGAAATAGGACATGGTGCCTTAGGTGAAAGAGCACTAAGTTATGTTATTCCTAGCGAAGATGAATTCCCATATACAATTAGACTTGTTGCTGAAGTTGTTGAAAGTAACGGAAGCTCATCACAAGCTTCAATTTGTGCTTCATGTATGGCATTAATGGATGCTGGTGTTCCAATTAAGGCTCCAGTTTCAGGTATCGCCATGGGTCTTATTACTTCTGGACCATTAGATGGAAAACATCCATATACTATCTTAACCGATATTCAAGGTATGGAAGACCATCTTGGTGATATGGACTTTAAAGTTGCAGGTACACCTAACGGCGTAACGGCATTACAAATGGATATTAAGATTAAAGGTATTACGGAAGAAATACTTCGTGAAGCTTTAACTAGAGCTCATGAAGCCCGTAAACAAATCCTTAATGTTATGCTTGGTGCAATTAGTGAACCTCGCGAAGAACTTTCTGATTACGCTTTAAAGATGGAAACATTTACTATTCCTGTCGATAAGATTAGAGAAGTAATAGGAAGTCAAGGAAAAGTCATTAACGATATCATAGAAAAATCTGATGATTGTAAAATTGATATCAATGATGATGGAAGAGTTATTGTTTATCATACATCCCGTGAATCTATTAAAAAGGCTGTTAATATGATTCAAAGTATTGCGCGTGTTGCTAAAGTTGGTGAAATATTCGATGGAAAAGTTGTTCGAATCGAATCTTACGGATGTTTCGTTAATCTTTTCGGTGATACCGATGGATTATGTCATATTTCACGCTTGGGTTGGAACAGAATTGAAAAAACCGAAGATGTTGTTAAGCTTGGTCAAACTCTTAAAGTTATCGTAACTAAGGTTGATGAAAAAGGAAGAGTTGATCTTTCCCACCGTGAGTTTGAAGAAAAACCTGAAGATTATGTCGAGGCTGTTAAGCCAGTAAAGAAATCATTTGGTCATAAAAAGACTGAAAAGGAGATAAGGAATAATTAGAGGTCCGTTTGGGCCTCTTATCGTTTATGAAAAAGATAATGGTTATTAGTGATGTTCATGGTTCATATACGCAGCTTGAAAAAGCCGTAAATATTTTTCATGAACAAAGATATGATCATTTAATTATCTTAGGTGATTTATATTATCACGGTCCACGAAATCCTTTACCGGAAGGATATAATCCTAAAAAGTGTGCTGAATTGCTAAATAGCATTAAAGATAAAATATTAGTCGTTAAAGGAAATTGTGATGCTGAAGTAGATGAAATGATTTCAGAGTTTAAGTTTCATGAGGTCATTAGATTAAAGTTTGGTGAAATGGTAATAATCTGTGATCACGGGCATCACTACGGAATGGATAATCCAATAAAGGGGAAATATGATTTGTATCTTTTTGGGCATTATCACATCATCTATCATAAAAGACTTGAAAACTGTCTTATTATGAGTCCAGGTTCAATTTCATTACCAAAAGATGATAATTATTCTTATCTTTCGATAGACGAAAAAGGTATGGCAGAGTTTTACGATATAAATAATGGCGAATTAATATTTGCTATTGATATATTACATTAATCCTTCCCATAAAAAGAAGGGAAGATCAGGAATATCGATGAATGGATTTCGATTGTGTTGATATTTTGAATATATGATTTCATTACGGTCGATTTCTTTTTGACTAACTGGATCATCTTTCGCCCATTTAGAAAATAACTTAAGACTATAGTTAGTTAAACCAGGATATTTTGCTGCTGTAGTGAAATGAACTCCACCATTTCCAGAAGTCATGCTTAATCCTTCGTAACGTGTTACAAAGTAGAAATATGTTCGAGCAAAATCGCCTTTATATTCATCTATCGGTTCAAAAACTACATTAGTATAACCAAAAGTACTAACACCCTTGCCTAATTTTGATCCATTATGAGATGTATAAGTTGGGGTAGCAACTTCACCAAAGGGATAATTGCTTCTCATACCATTAACTTTTCCATCAGTTGGATAAAGGTGGAACAAATCGCTATAAGCTGGTTTAGCTTCGCCAAACCAACTTTTTGGAACAGAGTGTTCACGGTTATAACAATCACCTTCTACTTTATATGTTCCACATGTTGTATTGGAAGTGATATCTGAATACATATCAACTAGTTTTCCATTAACATAATCAGTATCTTTAAAAGCAGAGAATAAACCACTATAACTAACTACTGTATGATTATCTATAAGTGCATGAAGATCGGTCTTTAGTTTTGTTTTGCTGCTAGAAAAGTTTATTGATGAATAATAAGAAGATGCAGTTTTTCTAACACTCAATTTTCCGCCGCTACTAGGAATAGAAACATAATCACCTGAAGCGGATGAAGTTGAAGGTTTTGAAGTTGAAGTAGGTTTAGGTGATGTAGATGGTGATGATGATGGGGTAGATGATGATGAAGATGGTTTTGAAGTTGAAGACGGCGAAGATGAAGAAGGGGATGAGGAGCTACTGGGTGAAGTGGGTCTTGTTAAAGAAGTAGGCTGAGAAGAAGACGGAGTACTAGAACTATGATGGTCACTACTAGATATGCTACTTGAACTTGGATTAGTAGACGTTGTAACTTTTCCTATAGAACTGGAACTAGAAGTACCTGTTCCTGTTTTAAGTTCACAAGAACAAAGAGAAGCTATTAGTAGTGGTATATAAATAAGTTTTTGTTTTATGCGCATAATCTATCCTCACTTAATGTATGTATATGATAGCACTTACATAATAATTTTTTCAATTATTTTAAATTATAGAAAGAAGCAACCTCCTCTGGTTACCATAATAGAATCGAAAATATGGGACATGTAAATATAAGAACTAGCCAAACTTCGCAGGGATTTTTAGCAATCTCCC
>DNJQ01000106.1:0-10288 GCA_003497225.1 Bacillota bacterium
TCTTTAAATAATTGATGAGCATAATCTGAATTCATATCGGTAATTTCAACTTCTTTTTCATACTTAATTCTTCTCATCATTTTTAATAAACGTTCATTTTGCTTATCAAGATCAAATGATATGTTTTTTTCTTCAAGTATTCTTTCTATTGCTTGTGAGCAATCAAAAGTATGGTAAACATAATATCGTTCATTTAATTCCTTTGGTTTAATAATTTTATAAACAGATTTAGATGATAAATCATAAGTATACGCCATATAACGATATAAATAGCCTATCCAAAATAACACTTCTCTATTATATTTCACTTTACCGTACGATGTTTTTCCAAATTCATTTTCTATTATTTGAAATGCTTCTGATATAGTTAAAGAGTCATTTAAAACAGCTTTTAAATCAAATTCTCTTACTAATTTTGACATCATAAACCTTCTCATAAATATTTCAGAACTTGACTCACAATATTCTAATGAAGAAGCAAAAATATTACCCTGAAGTCTGCACAAAAGTAAACCATCTCTATCTATTTCTTTCATTTCAATATCTCCTCTATATACTTTCCTTTGCCACGATACTGAATTCTCGCAAGTTTTGATTTATCCTCACCTTCTTTTTGAAATCTTACCTGTTCATTTTGATAATATTCTTTTTCTTTAGAGGAGACAAAACATCTCTCTAAAATACTAATTTGATCTATAGCTTTTTGCGTTTTAAATACGTACTGCATTCCTAAATTCGTTGCCGCAAGGCAATGCTTGCATTGTTCGTCAGTTATTTCTCCATCAATAAATGTGTCAATTATTTGGAACATTCTATTATCAGCGATTGGTGCAACAATATAATCCGCTTTATTTATTTTGCCAATTATTTCCTTAATTATTTTACTTTCCTTATATTCTTCTAATCTTCCTCTAAAATAAGCAATTGCAAGCATCCACTCTGTGCTAACTTCAAATCGAATTCCTCTTAAATTATCAGGAGTGAAATCTATAAAATAAACACATGGAGAAGAAAATCTACAAACAAATGAAATAGATTTATCATAAGACTCCCCACAATAAAACCCTTTACCAAAATCACTATTAATTCTTCCCTTATCAATAGATATCTTACCATCAATTCCTGACTTAGAAGCATGAGTTAATAAAATATGATTTTTACTTAAATCATCTTTGTATAGCATTTCTTTCTGTATATTCATTTTAAGACCTTTTTCAAAACAATAACTATATACTTTATCCATGAATTCTTCTCTCGGATATGTTTCTTTACTTTCTGTTCGAATAATTGTTATTTTGTCTACTCCAAATACATTTGCAAATTCATCTTGACTTAATTGATAAAATTCTCTAATTAACAAAATGTCTTCACTAATTCTATATTTCACTTGTGGCCACCTCATAGCAACATAATTATATCATATGTTATAAACAAGTTCAACAACTTATAATATGCAAATGTTATAAACAAGTTTTAAGTCTCAAAAAATCTTGTGGCCAACTGCCACTTTTTTCACCTCCCAGGCCGAGCAAATCTGGTAGATTTTTTTGACCTTCTTGGACGTCATAATTCCAGTTTATTCCTGCACTTTGGACGGCACCCAAATATACTTTTGGATTGTTTCTTCCCGGACAATTTGAGTAATAAAAATGATATTGATTTCTCGCTAAATTAAAGGAGTTTAGAGCAGAAACAACTTCTAATTTGCTTATAGAATTGCTTCCTAAATTTATAGCAGAAATATAATATGGATTTCCATCCCCGTTCCATGCAACAAATGCATTTAACCCCCTCGAAGTTAGGCTACTTCTTGCTTGGACCGATAGCATATCATCAGTCGCGTTGTAGGAATCAAGGGAGGTGGCTGAATCGCATTTTTAGTAGAATTCTACCTTTTTCGCGATTTATATATGGGTTGAAATCCCCCATGGTGGTGAACAGCAAAGAAACAAATTATGAAAAGAAAAAAGGCATCAACACAATATTTTTATTGCATCAATACCTATCGTTCTTTATTTGGTGCGGCCAGAGAGACTTGAACTCTCATGACATAGTCATACGCCCCTCAAACGTACGCGTCTACCAGTTTCGCCATGACCGCGTATTTAGTAAAAATGATGGCGGAGCAAGAGAGACTCGAACTCTCGCGCCAGTTACCCGACCTACGTCCTTAGCAGGGACGCCCCTTCACCAACTTGGGTATTGCTCCGTTACCAAGATACTAACACTGCAATATTATGATATTTTTAAGGCTGAATGTCAAGAAGCACAGAAATTTAATTGCTATTAAAATAGTGTCATTTGATCACTTTCAGGAATATCATCAAAGTCAACATACTTGCTGTACTTGGTCTTGATTTCTGATAGTTTTATTTCACTTAAACGCGTCCGATCAATTAGATCTTCTTCGGAAGAAAACATACGCTTATTTCTCGCATCAACAATACTCTGCGCTACTTGAGCACCTAAGCCTGGTATTAAAGTGAATGGCGGAATTATACCTTTATTCTCTTTATCTACTATATATTGAGTTGCTTGAGATTTAGATAAGGATATATGTTCTAATTTATATCCGCGTCTTTCCATCTCTAAATCAACTTGTAAAGTTAAATATAGTGCCTTATCTTTAGCGGACTGTTTTATGCTATTGAGTTCAAGCATTTTTTTAGTAATTCCGTTAATTCCATTAAGCATAGAATCAATATCATATTGATCACAGCGCAAAGTTAAAAATGTAGCGTAATACTCTAATGGATAATATACCTTAAACCAGCCAACTCTAACGCCCATCATACAGTACGCTGTAGCGTGAGCTCGAGGGAAGAGGTACTTAATCTTTTTACAAGATTCAATGAAATATTCTGGAACGTTGTGTTCGCGCATAAGCTTTTCATATTTAATACGTTTCTCTTCACTTGATGGAAGATTAAATTTTCCTTTACGAACAAGTTCCATGATTTGGAAGGTATCAGAATAATCCATTCCGTATTTATCGTGAAGCATCGTCATAATATCATCACGACATCCGATAACTTCTTCAAGTGTACAGGTTTTCGATGAAATTAAAACTTCGGCATTTCCTTCAAAAACATTAGTACCATGTGATAGACCAGAAATAATCAATAAATCAGCGAATGTAGTAGGCTTGGTCTTTGATAATAAGCGTCGAGCAAAATCAGTTCCAAATTCTGGAATACCTAAAGTTCCTAGACTTATTTCTAATGACTTTGCGTTCATTGGCAAAGGTACTTTGATATTTAATTCCTTATTGGATGTAAACAAAGATAAAACTCTTTTATCATCAAAAGGAATGGAGTGTAAATCAACCCCAGTCATATCGAGCATCATCTTTAAAGCATAAGGATCAACATGACCTAACATATCAAGTTTTAAAACATTATCGTGAATAGCGTGGAAATCAAAGTGGGTTGTCATCCAGTTTGAATCTGTTGAATCAGCGGGATATTGAATTGGCGTAAAATCATATACAGACATTCCATCAGGAATAACTATTATTCCGCCTGGGTGTTGTCCAGTAGTCTTTTTAACTTTGGCACAGCCGTTTGCTACACGCAAAATTTCAGCAAAAGGAACATTTTTTCCTCTTCTTTCAAAATAACCAGCGGCATATGTTTGAGCAGTTTTATCTGCAACAGTTTCAATCGTTCCAGCTTTAAAAACATTTCCACTGCCGAGAAGTTCTTTAGTCATCTCGTGAGCTTGAGACTGAAAGTCTTTCGGGAAGTTTAAATCGATATCTGGAACTTTTTCAGCGTGGAAGCCCAAGAATGTTGCAAAAGGAATATTTTGCCCGTCACGCAAAAGTTCTTCCCCACAATGAGGACATTTTTTGTGTGGTAAATCATAACCCGAACGATAAATAGATGGGTCCGCCCATTCTAAATACTTGCACTTTTTACAGTGATAGTGCGGGGCCAAAGGATTAACTTCTGTTATTTTTGACATCGTAGCGATTAAAGAAGATCCGACTGAACCACGGGAACCAACGATATATCCTGCTTCATTGGTCTTCGTGACTAACTGTGAAGCAATATAATAAATAACATAATAGTTATTTTCTCTAATACCTTTTAACTCCGCTTCAATTCGATCTAATATTATTTGAGGTATGGGATCTCCATACATCTCTTTTGCTGTATCATAAACCATCTTTTCAAGATTTTCAGCACAGTGAGCGATTGTAGGGGTATAAAGTTTATCTTTTAATGGTGTAACCTTATCAATTAAAGAAGCGATGTAATTGGTATTTTTAACAACGATTTCATGAATCAACTTTTCATCTTCAAGATAAGCGAATTGATCTTTCATCTCCTTAGTTGAAAGATACATTTGATCGGGGTTTTCATAAGGTGGCATCTTAGCGCGGCGGTAAGGATTTAAAGGGTGTGGAACTCCTTTATTTCCTTTAGTATCGATATAAACATCGCGGAACTCCTTTTGTCCTTCACGAAGATAATGAACATCTCCTGTAGCAACTACAGTCTTTCCAATTTCTTTGGCACCATAAATTATATCTTTACATGTCTTTTTAACATTATCCATTGAAGCCACTTGTCCGTCATTAACTAAAAAGGTATAACAGCAAGGTGGTTGAACTTCAATATAATCATAAAACTCCATCGTCTTAAGTAAAACGTCTTTAGAGCGGGTTAAAGCGGCTTCAAATACTTCACCATTAAAACACGCTGAACCAACTAGTAGGTTCTTTCGATACTTTTCTAAAACACTTCTTGGAACTAATGGAACAGATCCAAGATAATTAATATTAGATTCAGAAATGAGTTTATATAAATCTTTTAACCCTTCCATATTCTTTACTAATACTGTTGCGTGGAATGGGTGAGCATTAAAGATAACTTCTTCATTTTGAAGGTTCTCTAAATCACAGTGTCTAATATTAGGGTTATCAGCGGTAAACATTGAAAGCATACCTTGATAAACATCGTTAAGAACTTGAGCATCATAAATAGCGCGGTGTGCTGAATCTTCATCGTATTCAACATCCATCGTCCGAGCCACTGCACCTAAAGTGTGTCTTCTTTGCTTAGGGTAAAGATAACGGGATAAAGGTAAGGTATCGATAACAGGATTAGTTAAAGGTTCAAATCCGTTGTTCTTTAATGCTTCATTAATGAACCCGACGTCGAATGTTGCGTTATGAGCGACAATGACCGCATCAGCAAAAAACTCTGCGATACACTTTAAAGCATCCTTAATACTTTTTCCACCGCTGACCATCGAGTTATCTATTCCTGTTAAATTAGTAATAGTTGGAGATAAGGGCATATCGGGATTAACGAAGAAATCTATTTCATCTTCGGTAACTCCGTGAGAAACTTTGACCGCACCAAATTCAATAATTCTATCGTACCTAGCACTTAATCCTGTCGTTTCTAGGTCGAACACGACATATTTTGCTTGACGCAAAGGAATATCCGAAGGATTAAATATATTATTTAAATGCTCTTCAACGCAGTAAAGTTCTGCGCCGTATATAATCTTTATATCATTATCACTTCCAGCTTTTTGCGCTTCTGGGAATCCTTGAACACAGCCGTGATCAGTAATAGCTAAAGCTTTATGTCCCATGTGTTTAGCTAAACTCGCATAATCTTGAATCGAGTTCACACCATCCATTTCGGAAAACTTCGTGTGAAGATGTAGTTCAACTCTTTTTTCTTCTTCGTTATCTTCCGGAAGTGGGTCGCTTTGTAAAATTTTAGGGACTCCGTGAATTCTAAAACTATCGTGTCCATTGTATTCTTCTTTTGTTCCACAGATCTTTAGTTTTTGTCCCACCGAATAAAGAGAATCAAGTTCATCAACTTTTTCCGGCTCTTTATCTTTATTTATAAAGAAGAAAGCTTCAACAGAAGAAGTTCCATCATAAACATAAAGTTTGAGTTTGACATATTTATTTTTAATTGTTTCTATATCTTTAAAGAATACCACGCCCTCAATATACCCGCGAGTAAAAGCCCCAAAGTCTTTAAGGTAAAAGCGTTGGAATTTTCTACTTTCTCTAGCTAATTCCTCTGCTTTCTTTCTTTCTTCTATATCGCGTTTCATTTGAGCGTTAGCAACGTCGTGATATTTTTTCTCAATTTCAGAAAAATCAAAAGCCTCAGCTTCAGGAAGAAGTTCCTCTTCTTCTATCTCTTCTTCCTCCTCTTCCTCTTCTTCAACGTGCTGATAAGCTATCGCTTTATAACCGCATTGAATCTTCTTTAAAAATGCATTGAACTTATTTACTTCATCTGTCGTTTCTTGTTCATCTTCTAAAGTATAGCTAACAACCACATTAAAATCATTGATCTTATAATCGGTTAAATCATAACTATTAGTTGCGTTAACATAATCATCTAGTATTTCAGCTAGCATGTCTTTAGTAAAACCTTTCGGGTATTCAAAACTGATATCCGAAATAAATCCACCACCGTTTTCAAATTCTTTTAAGGTAGAAAAAAACAGTATGTAATCATTATACTTTATCGGTTTAGCTAAAATTATTGTACACTTAAAGACATTAGTCGTCTTATTCATTTTGATAGCCTTCAAAATGAAGTTATCAAATCTAGGCAACTCTTCTTCTTTTATTCCAATCTTTCTTAAATAACGCGCAACTAAATCATCCATAATAACCTACTAAAACTCGGGAAAAAGATATCCTTGACGACAAGAACAATCATCAAGATAAATAGAATACCTAATCCGATATAAGAAACGATATTCTTTACTTTATTTGGAATCTTCTTGTGTGCCGCACCTTCAACTATGGCGACAAGAATCTGCCATCCATCTAGTCCTGGAACTGGTAAAAGATTAAAGATAGCTAAGTTAACTGAAATTAATCCCCAGTAATTAAAGAAAACACCAGCGCCGCTAGAAGCAGCCATTTCTGACATTCTAAATACAGAGATTATTCCCCCAGCTTGTTGCCAACCAGCTGGTGTAAATAACATTCCTATAGCTTTAAATAAAGCGATAGTTCCTTCTCCCCAGGCTCTACATGCTTGCTTTAATCCTTCAACAAAACCGAGGTGGTGCATAGTTACTGAAAATCCAATTTTATCCCAGCTATATATTTCTACCCCTAGTTTTCCCTCACCGGTTTTAACTGCAGAAATTTTAATAGTCGCACTTTCTTTAACATTATCTTTAGTGATGTAGGTAAAATACATCGTCTTAAAATCATCTTTTCCTGTCGGTTTATAGTCATCGCTCGCCGCGACATTTAAAACATATGATATTTCATCATATGTCTCTACTTGATAAGTAGAAACTTTTTCTCCATTATCATCGATATAAACTTCGTGTTCGACTCCATTTATCGTTACTACTTGTCTAATTGAAGTAATTGTTATTATATCTTTAACCTTAACTGTTTCACTTATTAGTTTACTATCCTGAACTATTTTAACTTGACTACTTCCGTAATTAGGTTGCGAACAACATACATAGGAGATAAAGAAAAATACAAAGCCTAAAACAAAGTTAACAAACACGCCAGCGACGAAGATGATGATCTGCTTCCACCACGATACGCCAGCGATAGTTCTTTCCTTAGGAACTTGCGCTACTTCAGCATTGGTTCGATCCTTATCCGCCTCTTCTTCACCCGCCATTGATACATATCCACCAATGGGGAGGGCGCGAATAGAAAACTGAGTTTCCCCACCTTTTTTCTTCTTCTTAAAAATTAGTGGCCCCATACCGATGGAATATTCATAACAATAGACCTTAAAAAGTTTAGCCATGCTTAAATGTCCAAGTTCATGAAGACAGATTAGGACACAAAGCGATAAGAGAAACAAAACTAAATTTCCGATAAATGTTAGAACTTGCATTTTTTATTCACCTCAATTTCTCTTTTAATTTCTTCTGCTATTTCTTTTGCGGAAGAGCAAGCGTGAACGATATCTTCAATAGATGATACCATCTCTTGCCTCATACTTTTAAAAGTATTTACTATAATAGTATATATATCTTTGTACTTAATTTCACCATTAATAAATGAATTTATTGCAACTTCATCCGCTGAGCTTATAATTGCCATCGCTGTTGATCTTTCATCAAAGTTATTTAAAATAAAATTAAATAAAGGATATCTTCTTTCATCAAACTGACGGAAGTGAAGGTCACATAACTCGAATTCTTTATAATTTCCTTCAACCCTTTCTTCATCGTGTAAAGCGTAACTGATAGGTATTTTCATATCGCTACTAGCTAATTCCGCGACAACTGAATTGTCTTTCATCAAAGTCATCGCGTGAATAATGCTTTCATCGTGCATGATAACTTCAATATTATTTAAAGGATAATTAAAGAAAAAGTTCGCTTCAATCACTTCATAAGCTTTATTAACCAAAGTCGCACAGTCCACAGTAATTTTCTTTCCCATGTTCCAAGTGGGATGATTTAAAACTTTCTTCACAGTTGCTTTATCTATCTCACTAAGAGGAACATCTCTTAATGCTCCACCGGAACAAGTGATATAAAGTTTTTTTACATCATCTTTGTTTTTTAATAACTTGGCTAAAGCAGAATGTTCACTATCAATAGGAATTAATCTGCTTTGAGGATGCTTTTTTAAAGCTTCCTTCAAAAGACTATAACCAACTACTACTGATTCTTTATTAGCTAAAAAAACAATTCTATCTTGCTCAATAGCACGCAAAGTTATTTTAAGTCCAGCGATACCAGAAACTGCGTTAAAAATAGCAGCTTGGGGATTATCATCAATAATATTTAAAAGATTTTGACCAAAGTAATATTTAACGTTAAAATCAATCTTTTTTTCTATTTCTGTTCCAACAAATTTAATGGTGGGAAAAGACTTTAAAACATCTTTTAAACCATCAGTATTAGAATGAGAAACAACACCTAATAACTTATAAGGACAATCAAAAGATTTTAAAACTTCCAGCGTTTGTTTTCCTATACTTCCAGTATAGCCAAAAAGAATAAGATCTTTTTTCATCATAATAAGAAGTTCCAATTGTTACTGATTAAAAGAACAAGAATAGAAACTACTAGATTAGTTACTAAAAGCGAATCACAACGATCAAGCACTCCGCCGTGTCCAGGAAGAATTGTTCCAAAGTCTTTGATGGCGTAGCTTCTTTTAATGGATGAGAATAAGAAATCTCCAATATTTGCAGTTATCGGCATAATAAATGATATGAGAAGAAGCCATAGCCAATGCAAGCCTTTAAAATCTAAAATTCCTGGAAGAATCGGTTTTCCTAAGGCTTCACAAATAGCAGCAAATCCCATGCTAGTAGCGATAGAAAAAACGAGGCCTCCAAAGAATCCTTCCCAAGATTTTTTCGGTGAAATTCTTGGATTCATCGGGTGTTTTCCAAATAAAACGCCAACAAAATATGCTCCAATATCTGACATAAATGCACCGACCATCACGTAGAAAAATAGAAGACATGAAGCCAAATCTTTTTGTCCATAGTAAATGTTTTGTTCAGGGAAGAAACGCAAGAAATATGTTGAATAAATACCTATTCCTAAAAATACCGACAATGAGAATAAATAACAAACATCGCTCAGCATGAAGTTTTTATCTACTATTGATACCAAGAATAACAGCAAGAATAAGACTGTAATTCCTATCGTTGATAAAGATATATTAGTTAAAGTGAAATGATGATTTTCAACTATTTCATTCCAAATATTTCTATCTTTAAAGAACTGCCAATAAGCAAAACTTAAAACGAAAAGATAAACGACGATGATTAATGGAATAGAATAACGCTTTTTTCCCGCTGCACTAACCATTTCATATATTGCAAATAGCGATAAAACTAAAATAACTGCTAAAGAATACCAGTCGCCTAGAATCATTAGCGGTAAACCAATAACAGCTAGTACGCAACCAGTAATTACACGCGACAGCATAGATTTTTTCGAATCATTCGATAACTTATTCACACTACACCTCCAAATCTTCTCTTGCGTTTTAAGAATTCATCTAAATCAGCGCTAAGAGCAACATCATCATAATCGGGCCAATATTTATCGTTAAAAATAAATTCAGCATAAGCTATTTCATATAGTAAGCAGTTGCTAATTCGTTTTTCCCCCGATGTTCGAACAAGTAAGTCAACTGGTGGAAGATCAAAACAATAGAGATTTTTAAGAATTTCTTCTTCACTTATATTATCTTTATAATCATTATTTTCTTTCATCTTTTTAATAATGGAATTAAAACAATGAACTATTTCTTGTTGACCACCATAATTAAATAAAATATTAA
>DNJQ01000106.1:10510-14366 GCA_003497225.1 Bacillota bacterium
ATTAAATAAAATATTAAAGTGAAATTTATCATTATTTTCACTAAGTTTAATAGCATCAAGAATAACTTTTTTTACACTAGGGGGAATTCTTTCATCTTCTAAATCACCGCTAACATGCATCCTAACACCTTTTTCAATAAGATCTTTAATATTAGTTTTAAAGAATGCTTTTAAAAGCGAAAAAAGATAAGATATTTCCTTTTTATCGCGCTTCCAGTTTTCTTTAGAAAAAACAAAAAGCGAAACGGTATTAATACCATATTTAAAGAAGCACTCATCGACAATCGGTCGAATTCGCTTTACCCCAGCGCGATGGCCGTAAGATCGAGACTTATTTCTCTCTTTCGCCCAACGGCCATTGCCGTCCATAATAAAAGTGATGTGCGTTAATCTTTTTGCTATATCTATTTGATCCACTTTTATATTGTATGAAGTTCCTTTTCTTTTACTAAATAGATTTCATCAATCTTTTTAACGTATTTATCTGTCTCTTTTTGAACATCATCATTGAGTGATGAAGCCATATCTTCAGAAAGAGTCTTATCTTTTTTAATAAGAGTGTTGAAATCACGACGAATATTACGAATTGCAACTTTGGCATCTTCACAGTACTTCTTCGCTTGTTTAGCAAATTCATCACGGCGATCAGAAGATAAAGCTGGGAAAGAGAGTCTAATAACTCCACTATCAACAACTGGATTAACATTTAAATCTGATTCGCCAATCGCTTGTTGCATGGCCTTTAATGATGTCGGATCAAAAGGTCTAACAAGAAGTGTTGTTGCATTAGGAGTTTGAACACTCGCCAATGTTTTTAAAGGTGTAAGTTCACCATAATAATCGACCATGATGCGATCTAAAATCATTGGTGAAACTTTTCCGGTTCTAATTGTTCCTAAGTTTTGCTTCAATGATTCGATGGTCTTTTCCATCTTTTCTTGACATTCTTCAATCAATAATTCCATAATTATTCCTTTCTAATAGTAGTGCCTATATTTTCTCCTAGCATAATCCTTTTTAGATTGCTTAGGTCATTGATATTGAAGACACGTAGTTCAATATCAGATTCAGAAAGAAGGCTAGCAGCGGTATTATCCATAACCTTGAGATTTTTCATCAACATATCGCGGTAGGAAAGATCTTTTAATAAAGTAGCATTCTTATCGATCTTTGGATCAGCGGATAAAACCCCCTCTGTTCCATTTTTTGCCATCAGTATGGCGTCACAATTCATCTCTTTCGCTCTTAAAGCTGCGGCTGTATCGGTGGTAAAGAATGGATTTCCAGTTCCACCAGCAAATATCACAACTCTGCCCTTCTCTAAATGACGCAAGGCTCTTCTTCTAATGTAAGGTTCACTTACTTCCGCAACATTAATTGCCGAAAGTACGCGACACTGAACACCATGAAGTTCAAGACATGACTGGAGCGCTAAGGCATTAATTATGGTGCCTAACATTCCCATATAATCAGCAGTTGTTGGCTCAATGCCGATAGTTTTAGCACTTTTTCCGCGCCAAATATTACCAGCTCCAATAACGATAGAAATCTCAACTCCTAATTCTTTTACTTCTTTAACAGCCTCAGCGATAGAATGCAATATTTCGGATGAAAATATACTTGAATCAGTATTATTACCTTTTAAAGCCTCACCGCTTAGTTTAATTAATACTCTTTTATATTTTACCGCCATTTTTCCTCCTTATATAAAAAACACTCAAAAAGAGTGTTTTTACTACTTAACTTGGTTCATTACTTCGCTAGCAAAGTCGTCGGAGCGCTTTTCCAAACCTTCACCGACTTGATAACGGACAAACTTTACGATTTGAGCGTTATTTTCTTTTAAGACAGTTTCAACGGTCTTACTGGAATCAAGCACGTATTCTTGCTTTATAAGAATCTGTTCTCCGAGAATCTTTTCAACTCTACCGGATAAAATCTTCTTTCGAATTTCTTCTGGCTTTTTAGCAAAGGATTCATCTTGCGAAGCTAATTCGCTTTGAATTTCCATCTCTTTATCAAGCGCTTCTTGAGGAATATCTTCAAACTTAATGTATTGAGGATTACTCGCTGCTACTGACATAGCGATGCCTTTGGCTAAAGTTTCATTTCCACCATTAAGTAAGACAAGAGCGGAGATCTTTCCCTTCATGTGAATGTACTTTCCGAAGACTTGACCAGCCTTTTTATCTAAGACTTCAAATCGACGTAAATCGAGCTTTTCACCAAGTTTAATCGTCGCATCAGTGAATGCTTGTTCAAGGGTTGATCCTCTTTTAAGTTCAACTTCTTTAGCGCAATTTACGCAACCTGGTCTTTTAGCAAGTATTCCATCTGCGCATTCATCAACTAAAGCGACGAAGTCGTCGGAATGAGCGACGAAATCTGTTTCGCAGTTAACTTCAACTACTACAGCAGCATCGCCTTCAATTTTAACAGTGCTAAGACCTTCAGCGGCGATACGTGAACTCTTCTTGGCAACTTTAGCAATTCCCTTTTCACGAAGCCAGGAAATTGAAGCCTCAACATCATTATTATTAGCAACTAACGCTCTTTTGCAGTCCATTATTCCTGCGCCAGTTCTATCACGAAGTACTTTAATTAATTCGATAATCTCAGACATTTTATTCTCCTTTGGAGGCTTCAGGTTCTTTTGCTTCTTCAGCAGCGGCTGGAGCAGCTTCAACCTTTTCTTCTTCTACTGGTTTCTTTCCGTGACTTGATTTTGATTTCTTATTGTTACGTGATTTACCGCGTAAAAGATATGAATCCTCTCTAAATTTGGCTTTAATAAGTCTTAATTCTTCAATCTTATCAACTGTCTTAATGGCATCATCCATACTTGCAAAGACTTCACTATCTGATTTATAAGCATAAACGGGTTCGCCACCTTTAGCCTCAACGACAGCATCAGCTAATACTCCAACGATGAGTTTAATAGTTTTAGCACTATCATCGTTACAAGGAATAGCATAATCAACTGTAGTTGGATCACAGTTAGTATCTAATAATGCGAATACTGGAATGTGAAGAATTTTTGCTTCCGCTACAGCATTATGTTCATCTACAGGATCAACAACGATTAAGGCGTTAGGAACACGTCTCATTTCTTTGATACCTTCAATAGTTGAAGATAACTTTGCAATTAACTTTCTCTTTGCTAATGCAACTTTCTTAGGAAGATGATCAAATCCCCCTTCGTTTTCTTGATCTTGAAGTGTCTTCAATAACTTAATTCTCTTGGAAATAGTTTTGAAGTTTGTCATCGTACCACCAAGCCATTTGTGATTCATATAGAATGAACCGGAACGAACAGCTTCTTCAGCGATGGCTTCACTTGCAGCAGGTTTAGTTCCAACAAAGAGAACTTTACCATTTTCCGAAACTATGTGACGTAAAGCAAGATATGCTTCTTGAACTTTTGTCACGGTCTTCGTCAAATCGATTAGATGAACACCACTTCTAGTTCCATAGATGTATTCCTTCATCCTTGGATTCCATCTACGAGATTGGTGACCTAAGTGGGCACCGGTATCTAATAAGGCTTTGGCTGAAATAACGGCTTCATCATCAGAATGCATGGTGTTGGCCATAACTTCAGCGGCTTTTTCTACTTGGCTGTCGACAGAAGCCTCATTAACTTCGACAGTCTCTACTTTTTCTTGATCACTCATTATGTGACCCCCTTTCGTTAATCACCCCCAGTGTTCTAAATGCCAACCTAATGAAATTCATTAGACTAGTCAGCAAAATTCCACTGAGTGTCCATATGCGCAAAACGCGCTTCTTAATTTTAGCAAAAGACCATAAACATGTCCATAGTTTTATTAAATAATATTATATATAAATATACTTT
>DNJQ01000059.1:0-167 GCA_003497225.1 Bacillota bacterium
TGTTATTTAATAACTAATAAATATATTGATATATCTTTTACTTTTTGTGTCTTATTTATATTTGAACACAAAAAAAGTTATGAGCAATAAACCCATAACCTTATTTCCAATATTAACGCTTGGAGAATTGTGGAGCACGACGTGCGCCTTTGAGACCGTATTTCTTT
>DNJQ01000059.1:472-4466 GCA_003497225.1 Bacillota bacterium
GCGCCTTTGAGACCGTATTTCTTTCTCTCTTTATTACGGCTATCAACCGTAACAAATCCAGCGGCCTTTAAAGCGGGACGATAATCAGCAGATAACTGCATGAGTGCACGAGTTATTCCTAATCTAATTGCACCTGATTGTCCAGTGGTTCCACCACCTTTAACGAAAACTTTGACATCGACTTTGTCGAGGTTTGAAGTTAATGTTAATGGTTGTTTTACATCTAACACTAATGTGTTGTTAGAGAAATATTCATCTAATGGACGTCCGTTAACGACGATTGAGCCAGTTCCGGTAGTTAAATAAACTCTTGCTACGGAAGCTTTACGGCGACCTGTTCCATAATAGGATACATTCTTATTTACTTTTTTCTTTGCTGTAGCCATAATTTACCTCCTAGAACTTTAACTCCTTAACTTCAGGTTGTTGAGCCTGATGCTTGTGTTCACTACCCTCATAAACGAATAGTTTCTTGTAGATTTGGCGACCAAGTCTTCCTTTTGGAAGCATGCCCCAAACTGAGCGTTCAATCATTTCACATGGATATTGATCGATCATTACGCCTGCGCTTCTCTTACGAAGTCCACCAGTGTAACCTGAAACGTTGTAGTAGAACTTATTTTTTACTTTGTTACCAGATAAACCAACTTGCTTGGCATTGATGATGATGACAAAATCACCACAATCAACATTTGGAGTATAGTTGGGCTTATCTTTACCTTGCAGGATAACAGCGACTTCGGAGGCTAAACGACCGAGAGGTTTGTTAGCTGCGTCAATGATATACCATTTTCTGGCAAAATCAGTTTTCTTTGCAATAGTTGTTTGACGTTGCATATTTATTTCCTTTCATAATCTAGCAAATTGTTAAACCTTACCGGGGTTCTGTTTGCAATTTAGCCGATAAATATATTAATTATATTCATGTAAAAAGTCAATATAAATGTGAGCCAAAGTTATGCAAAACTCAATATTTTGCAAAAATCTTATAATCTTGTCTTTTTAAAGACTGGTACTAATATTTCGTGCATGATTAATGGGAATGAAGATAAGGCTAATAACCATAGCCATTCATACCACTGTAATCTTGTGGTTTGGAAAAAGTCTGTAACACCAGGAATTTCAGTAACAAGGACTTGAAGAACTAAACCAACTAAGAAAGCGACGATGAACATCCAGTTTTTACCTTTAAAGACATGAACGAAGGACTTTTTAATATTGCTCATGCCTAACATATGGAACATTTGAGAGATACCTAAGGTAGTAAATGCAAATGTTTGACATCTATCTAAATTTATTGGATCAGCAAGATAAGTTTGAAGTGTGTTCCAAGAAAATCCCACCGCTCCTGGAGCATTTAAATCAATTAGTGGGTTAATAAGGAACGCTACCATAGTGATTAAGAAAATAACAAATCCATAAAAGACACAGAATCCTAAACCACCGTGAGAGAATAATCCTTCTTTGGTATCGCGTGGTGGAAGGGTCATGATGTCTTTATCTTTATCATCTCTTCCTAAAGCTAAAGCTGGTAAAGAATCAGATATTAAGTTAACCCATAATACATGAATGGCAAGTAAAGGATTAGGAAGTCCAATCAATGTGGCAAAAAACATTGTCATGACTTCACCGAAATTACTTGATAAAAGGAAGAACACTGCCTTTTTAATGTTAGCAAAGATTCCTCTTCCTTCTTCAACTGCCTTTTCAATTGAAGCAAAGTTATCATCAGTAAGGGTCATATCTGCCGCTTCTTTAGCAACATCGGTTCCAGTAATACCCATAGCAATACCGATATCAGCTGTTTTTAAAGATGGCGCATCATTAACACCATCACCAGTCATCGCAACGATATTACCTTCCTCTTTTAAGGCTTTAACGATAGCAACTTTATTTTCGGGAGAAACACGAGCGTAAATAGAAGTTGTTCCAACTCTTGAACGTAATTCTTCTCCACTCATATTGTTTAAATCTTCACCAGATAAACATTCTTCTTCGCTACTAGCTATACCTAATTTTTTAGCAATAGCTAATGCGGTATCTTTATGATCACCAGTAATCATTACGGTTCTAATTCCAGCAGTTTTAAGTGTCGCTACAGCTGCTTTAGCTTCATCTCTTTCTGGGTCAATCATTCCGTACATTCCAACAAAAGTTAAATTGTCTTCACTGATTTTACTCGGAGTAGAAATTGCTAAAGCTAAAACACGATATGCTTCTATCGCCATTTCTCTACTAGCATTATTTATCATTTCTAAATCAGCAAAAGTTATTTCTCTTACTTTTCCATCAATCATTATCTTTTTAGTGTTCTTTAAAATAGAATCTAGAGCACCTTTAGTGAAAGTAATCTTTTTACCATCATATTCATTTTGAGTTGACATCATTTTTCTTACTGAATCAAAAGGCATTTCATCATATCTTTTATTTTCACTATTTTCCAATTCTTCTTTATTCCATTCATAAAGATGAGCATAATCTAATAATGCTAATTCAGTTGGATCACCATATCTTTCATCTTTAATTGAAGCATTAGTACATAAAGCCATTCCTTTAGCTAATAATTCAATTTCATCTTTATCGCTTTGATCAGCATCAACTGTTCTTCCATTTATAAAGACCTTTTTAACAGTCATCTTATTTTGTGTTAAGGTTCCAGTTTTATCAGAACAAATAACTGTAACAGCGCCTAAAGTTTCAACCGATGGTAATTTTTTAACAATGGTATTAACTTCAACCATACGTGAAACACCCATGGCTAAAACGATTGTAACAACCGCCGGTAAACCTTCAGGAATAGCAGCAACAGCGACAGAAATGGCGGTGATAAGCAAATCTAAAGCCGCTTCATTTAGCGGAGCCTTATTAGGTCCAAAGGCAGCGTGAAGAAGTCCAACACCATACATTAAGGCGCAAACTACAACACAGACAATACCTAAGATTTTACTTAATGTTGCTAATTTCTTTTGAAGTGGCGTCTTTCCTTCTTTAGCGTTAGATAACATCTTTGCGATGCGTCCGATTTCAGAATTCATTCCAGTAGCTACAACGATACCTTCACCACGTCCAAAACTTACAGTAGTAGACATATGAACTATATTAGTACGATCAGCTACACCTTGAGGTTTATCAAATATATCTTCAGCTCTTTTTTCAACCGGAACTGATTCACCTGTTAAAGATGATTCATCAGTTTTCATATTAAAGGATTTAGTTAATCTTATATCAGCAGGAACAATTCTTCCTTCTTCTAATACAACTAAGTCTCCTGGAACAACTAAAGAAGCATCTACCTCAATTAGTTTACCGTCTCTTTTAACTACGCAAGTCGGAGAAGATAATTTCTTTAAAGCATCTAAAGCTTTTTCAGCTTTAGCTTCTTGAATAGTTCCAATAACAGCATTTAATAAAATAACAAAAATTATTATTGCTGCGTCTGCCCATTCCTTTAAACATAAAGAAATAACTCCAGCTGCTAAAAGAACATAAATCATTGGATCTTTAAACTGTAAAAGAAACTTAATAAAAATACTTTGCTTCTTTCCAGAATTTATTAAATTAGGTCCAACTTCTTTAATTCTTTTTTCTGCTTCAGCGTCAGAAAGGCCATTTTCAACAGAAGTTGATAATTCTTCTTCCAACTGCTTAGATGATTTTGTTTCGAACATAAAGACCTCCAGGTCTCGTTCCGTTTTATTCGCGGCTTGACTTCCAGGATGTTAGTCCGTGTTGTTGAAAAATCAAGTTCACTACTCCCCTGTGATTAATTTTATTCATAATGCCTATAAATTACAACTATAATTTTTAAAACTATATAAAATCTATATTAATATAAATATTTTTACTTTATAGTTATGCGCAACGAAATGAACATTTTATAATGCTGAAAGTAGAATTGACCCAGTAAATGACCCAGTAAATGACCCAGTAAAAGCCACCTCCCTTGCTGGTTACACTGCTGACGACTTCATGATCTCCCCTACTTCCTACAACG
>DNJQ01000049.1 GCA_003497225.1 Bacillota bacterium
ACTTTACCATTAAAAGATATTGTAACTTTGATATTTAAATAAATTGCTATACTACTTTATAATTGCTAAAATATAGAAGAGGTAATTATGGTACATCTTCAAAAAGCAAACTTTCACGCTCAATCTATCTACGATATCGATATCAGTTTTTTAGTAAAACTCGAAAGAAGAGTGATACTAATCGATCTCGATAACACTTTATCAGCGTATAATATCATGGTACCTTCAGCGCAAACTTATAAGCTTATCTCTGATTTAAAAAAGAGTGGCCTCATCCCGATTATAATCTCAAATAATCGCGAGAAGAGGGTTAAGACTTATTGTTCGCAGCTTCAAGTTAAATATCTTTATTCAACTGGTAAGCCGCGCACAAAGCGCATCAAGAGGTTTTTAAAGGACTTAGGAATAGATCCTCTTGAAACTATTTTAATCGGGGATCAGATTCTCACAGATTTAAAGCTTGGAAGAAAGCTTAAATCAATAACGATACTGACCGAGCCGATAAGCAAAAAAGACCAATGGACGACGAAGATCAACCGTCTCATCGATCGTCCTTTGCGCAAACATTATTTTAAAAGGAATATGTTAGGACGAGAGGCGGACAAAAGGAAAATGGAGGAATTTTGATGAGACCGAAGACGAGTGGAGTAACAAAAGAGATTAAGATCAAAAGATGTTACGGATGTGGAGCAATTTTACAGTCAGATAATAGACTTGATTCTGGCTATATCCCAAAAGAGAAACTACAATCTAATGATGAACAGCTTTGTGAAAGATGTTATAGATTAAGACACTATAATGAAGATAGTGAGACTCCCCACTTTAATGAAGATTTTGCAAAAATTTTAAAGGAAGCGAAGAAAAAAGACGCTCTACTAGTTTTAGTGTTAGATTCTTTCTCCTTCGTCGGAAGTTTAGAGCCTAGTTTAGTTCAGACAATAAAAGACTTAGAATTAACTAAAATTTTAGTTTTACTCAATAAGAGAGATGTTTTACCTCGTTCATATTCCGATGAAAAGATCGTGTCACATATTAAAAGGGAACTTAATAGTTTAGGATTAAATCCACTAGATATGCTTTTAATCTCTTCACTTAAAAACTATAACCTCGATGAACTCATGGAAAAGATTAATTTGATGAGAGAAAATCGCGATGTTTATTTTATAGGCGTCAGCCAAGTTGGTAAAAGTTCTATCATCAATTCGCTTTTAAAGAACTATCAAAATAGAACCGATAAATTTATCACTACTTCTCGCTATCCAGGAACTACGATCGATGTTATAAGAATTCCATTAGATAATAAATCCTATATGTTTGATACGGCCGGTATCTTTAACGGCAAGTCATTAATCAATAATGTTGAAAGACAAATCTTAAAATATATCATTCCAAGAAATGAAATAGCACCACGCATTTATCAAGTATCAGATAAGCAGAGCTTCCTTCTTGGCGCTATAGCGCGCTTAGACTTCGTTAAAGGAGCGAAAACTAATTTTACATTCGTTTTATCAAACGAAGTAAAAATAACGCGTACAAAGCTTGAAAAAGCGGTGAGAACCTTTGATTCGTTAATTATAACGAAAGATACTAAACCTATTTCACGGATGATAACTGAATCAAAGGATTTAGTTAAGACTCATTTAGTATTACCAAATGACTCTTCAAATAAGGCGATTAATATCGCGGGATTTGGGGTTATTATTCTTGAAGCAAAGGGACAGGAAATCGATGTTTTCGCCCCAGCTAACGTTTTAGTCGATATCGAAGATAATCCTTGGTATTAAAATGTCTTATATTCTTTTTGGTGGAACATTTGACCCGATTCATTTTGGTCACATCAATATCGCTAAATTTGCCTTAGAGAAGCTTAGTGCTGATAAAGTTATTTTTATTCCATCTAAAAACCCTCGGTGGAAGGATCCTATTTCGAGCGCAGATCGTTTAAATATGATTAATATCGCTTTATCAGGGGAAAAGGACTTTATCATTTCTCATTTTGAACTAGACTCAACTGAACCAGTTAATTACTCGATCGATACAATCGAGCATTTTGTCAAACTTTATCCTAATGAAAAGCTGTATTTTTTAATAGGCTTTGATCAGGTCGATAATCTCGACCGTTGGCACGAGATTGATAAGATTTCTAAATTAGTTCAAATCGTCGCTATTTCTCGTCCTTCATATCCATATAATCACGAATTATTAAAAAGATATAACGTACAAGTAATTCAAGGAAAAGAATACGATGTATCTTCAACTGATATAAGAACCCTTAAATCGCTATATACTCCGCGCGGAGTAATCGATTATATCGTTGATCATAAACTTTATTTTACGAAATCTGTTGAAGCTTATATGTCTTCTTCTCGCTTCCTTCATTCTGTATCTACCGCTAAGCTCGCTTATGATATTGCAAGTTCCAATGGATTAGATCCAACTATCGCTTATATCGCTGGTTTAATTCATGATATTGCTAAAGAAAGAAGCGATTTAAAAGAGATAATGGAGAAGCATTATCCTCAATATATAAATATGCCATCTTTTATCTACCATCAGTTCGCTGGAGAATATATCGCTCGAACATTTTTTAAGATCGATGATGAAAGGATACTCGAAGCCATTCGCGTTCATACTACAGGTGATAGAGCGATGGGAAAATACGCTAAGATACTTTATGCCGCTGATAAAATTGAACCGACACGAAACTTCGATTCAAAAAGCTTAATCGAAGCGATGAAGAGCAATTTGACTTCAGGTTTTCGTGAAGTGCTGAAGGCACAAATAGAGTATTATAAAAGTAAAAATATTGATTATAGTAACAACATGCAGATGCGCTGCTTTACTTATTATTTAAAGGAGGAAAGATGAATAAGATCCAAAAATTGCTCGTCGAAAAATATCAAGGCTTAAAGCTTGATAATATCGCTATATACGATGTAAAAAATAAAACACCACTCAATGAGTTTATTATCGTTGTAACATCAAGAACTTCAGCGACTATCGCTGGAACGATGGAAGAAACCATAAGAGTTTTAAGAGAAAATAAGATAGATATTCATCATACAGAATATAAAAATCGCAGCCTTTGGTGTTTAATCGATTGTGGTTATTTTTTAGTTCATATCTTCGCTCCTGGTGAAAGAGAAAGAATGAAATTTGATGAACTATATTCTTCCTGTCCTCATAAATACTTTTCTTATGACGGAAAGGAAAAGAAAGAACTGGAATTAGAAAAGCCTGCTACTGATGTATCATATTGGAAATAAACATGAATAAAGAAAGTTACATAGTTATCGCTGTACCGATGAAAGAAGAGTATGAGGCTTTTCTTAGTCAAGTAAATCAGAATAAAAGCACATTAGTTATAGATGGAATAGAAGGAACTACTTTTAATATATCTAATCATAAAGTTTTTGCTTGTATAACTGGAGTTGGAAGAGTTTCTTCCGCCTTCACCCTAGGTAAATTATCTTCTTCCATTAATATAAAACTAATCATTAATCTTGGAACTAGTGGAAGTCTATCTAGTAAGGTTAAACCGCTAGATGTAGTTATCGCTACTTCAGTTTCCTATTTAGATGTAGATTTAACTACTTTCGGTTATAAATACGGGCAGATGTCTTCTTGTCCAAGTAATTTTGAATCTAGTATAGCTAAAAATATAGATGTAGAGGGGTTAAAAGATATTAAAGTCCATAAAGGACTTGTTCTTACCGCTGATTCATTTATGACCGATAATAGCCCATTAAAAGAGAAATTATCTTTATTTAATGATCCTTTAGCAATTGATATGGAAGGCGGAGGAGTAGCGCAAGTGGCGTATAAACTTAATGTACCATTTGTAATAGTGCGTTCTATCTCTGATTCAGTAAATTCTAAAGACAATACTAAAATGCATGAAGAAATGGTTAATTTATCAACAAAAATAGCCGCTAAAGTGGTTTTAACTGCTATTAATCAAATTTAGTAGTTATTTAGTACATTATTAGTAAAATAATGGTTATTGGTAAACTAAAATGAAATCAATTAAGATAAGTAATACTATGTTTCTATCAATGCGCTTTTACTTACAGGGTGTAATTATAATCACACTCCTCAAGTGGCTTATGAAATTGGCGCAGAGCATAATATTGGTAATGTTAATGTAAAACTTGATAACGATGAGAACCAAGAACGATTTATTTTACATTATAATATTACTAATCAAGGAGAAGAAAGTCACTTTTTTTCATTTGCCTTTACTAGTGATGAGATTTATTTAAAAAATAGCAATGAATTTGAATATTCTGATAATTTAAACTCAAAAATAGAATTTGATGAGA
>DNJQ01000003.1 GCA_003497225.1 Bacillota bacterium
GATTTGCCTTTTTTATTTGCGCCACCTCCCTTGGTGCCAACCAAGGGAGCGATAACGTGGAATCAGAGATTGTACGTAGAGCCTTCACAGGAAGAGGATATATGGCATTATCATCATGGAATGATTCGGTATATACTTTTTCAGTAATGATGCTCAATTTAGGAAACAATCCCAATAATAAGTTAGAGATTGTTTCTTTGATAAACATCCTTAATTCAGCCAACCATATGCACTATTTTGACTTTAGAAACAGCATGTCAAATTTAACTCCAAAAATGTATCTCGGTACCGTCCAAACAGTAGCAGAATTTTGGGATTTTGAACTCGAAGACTGGACAACACCTGGGCTCGACAGGAAGGAAAAAAGTGGCAGTTAATATAGCATATTACATTTTTAATAATGCATCTTTAGGTGTTAATTTATTTATACCTTTGGTAGAAGAAAGTGATGCGACCAAGGATAAAATTACACTTACACAAATTATTAATAAATGTGGTAAAATGCTAAATTCTAAGTTTATACCTATGATATCTATTAGCATATTGCTGAATACAAATTGCACCATTAAAAGAGTTGAACAAGCAGCAAGAGAAGATATTAAACCATAAATAAGTGCTAGAATGATATAACCTAATTTTACTTCCTTTTTTGAACTCCCAAATGCAATATCTATAGCTATATTTCTCTTGTTCTCTAAAATAAATAGTGTCAATGTAAACGAAAGTAAAAAGCATGAAATAGAAAACAAAACTACTGTAAAAATTAATAATGATATCGTAAATATTTGAGTGCTAGAATTAATGCTTTCATATACTTCAAGTCCGTGTAAGGAGAAAAAATATTGTTTGTTATCTTTTTGAAGGTTTTCCTTTAAAACTTTAAGTTCATCACTTTGAAGATTTAATCGTATTAATATTTTATCAATATTACATCCATCGTTAGTGTGTAATTTTTCTAGTCCAAATTTTGATATAAAAAACTCGTCTTGATAAATAACCTTTCTTTCATCACCGGTTATTCCTACGATTCTTAGCGAATCACAAATAAAAGTATTTATATATCCATTAGAGCGATATTCTGTATCGGATAAATATGCGAAATGGCAATTATCAGAAACACTAAAATCTAATTTTATACCTTTAGCAAAACCTTTTGAGACAACTATTTCATTAGAGTTTTCCGGCGCTCTTCCCTCTATGATCTCTTCAATTTTTGTTTCAAATGTCACTCCATTTTGTTTTATCCCAGCAAAAATATCCCCCGGAACTATTCCTTCGATTGGATCAATAGAAATTTTCTGAAGTTCTGAAGATGATTCATCGGAAAAGTAATTATCATCAACTAATTTATTTAAATAACTTTTATTAGATGAAAAGTATATTGGATGCAAAAACCCAGAATATAAACCCTCGTTCCCAAAAGTATAAAGATTTGATGAATAGTATCTGCTATTTATATTTTCTGAAATATTTAATTCATTCTCTATGTTTAAATTAATTCTACGCTCAATACCTCTTTCTATGCCTAAGCGCATATAATATATTTCATCTTCATTTATTTCATTCAAGGGATTTGGTAGCAGTGAATAATCCAAGTATTTATCTGATTTTAAAAAATCTTCAATAAATTGATCTTTATAATATGGAGATAAAACAACGTAACTTTCCCTTTTTACTGTCCAAGGATATTTATCGCTCGACTCCTTCTTTTCACTAACACTTAATTTAAGTTCATTTTCAATAAGATTTTTAACAAATAAATAATCACTATGAATAAAATATGGTCTTGATGCTGCAATCACTTTTTTAACAGTAAAAATTACATCAGCGGAATAACTCCACGACTCATTTTTTAGCAAAAGATTTGCCCTTAAATCACCAGTACTAATATGTTTATTTAATACATTTAAATCAATGTTTGAACCAATCATATTAGAAATTATATTTAAGAGATTATCATCAATACCCAATATTATTTCATCGCTTAGAAGTTCTTCGTCTTTTATAATACGATTATTTATTACTTCACTTACATTTAGTGTATTAACTAATTCATCAAGTCCTAACGTAGTTCTTACTGTTTTTTCTTTGTATAAAAGATTTATTTGTTGGGCATCAGGAAACATCGATACATAATCTCCATTATAAAAATAAGAGACATCTTTTACACTGGGAAAATCTTTTTTGATTTCTTCTAGTATTTCTATATTCGCATCTTTTCTTTCATCATCAATAACAGTTTTACTTTTCTCTTCAATTGATAATCCATCTTTAAAAATATTATTAGTAAGAGAATCTGTTAAAGTGTCTTTAACACTTGTTAATATTAAAGTACTTAACCCTAAAGAGATGAATGTTAAAATGAGCGAGAAAAAATTCGCGTAAGCACGTGAACGATGGCGGAAGATTTTTCTTAAGCCATCTAAAAGATGATAGATAAATTTTTTGTGTCCAGTTTTTTTCTCTATATAATCGTTACTCTTTACATAGTCTTCGCTTCGTTTAATTTGCGTTATAGTTCCATCATTAATTGCTATAACATTAGCATCTTCATCAATTTCATCTTTTTGATGGGTAACAACTATAACTAGTGCTGTTTGACTTTTCCTTTTAAGTATATCTATAACCTTTTGGCGCATCAATTTATCAAGTCCATTTAATGGTTCATCTAATAAATATAATTTTGCCTTTTTAGCTAAGCATCTTATAATTCCAACTCTTTTCTTTTCCCCACCGCTAAGCTTATCTATTTTGCTATTTAACTTTTCTTTAATATTTAATTCTTCTACTAATGATTCATAATCAATCTTATTTCCGGATATTTTTTGAGCTAAGCGGATATTATCAATTACCTTTTCATTTAAATTAAGTTCATCTTCTTGAAAGGAAAAAGATATTAATCTTTGCCTAATATATCTTTTCTCTTCTTCATTTACTTCTTTATAGTTATATCCACAAAGTTCTACCCTTCCAGTAAAATCTTCATCAATAAGACCCAAAATGTTAATGAATGATGATTTTCCTGATCCTGATGGCCCAAGAATATAAAATAATCCTGAACTAGGAGAATCGTAATTAATATTATTTAAAATGTGGTCCTTACCATATTTTTTATTTAGTTCATTTATTTTAAGCATATCATTCCTCTTTTAAAACTCCGATTATATTTTTCTTTTCAATGTTAAGGTAAGCTAAGCTTGCACTAACAAAACTAAAAATATAATTAATTAAAGCCACAGCTAAATTTATCCATGATATTAATGGAAGTGATACGATATTTGGAAAATTTACGTGTGTTAACACTTGTCCTATTATTAGAACAAATACTCTTTGAAAGATTATAGTGAGAAAAA
>DNJQ01000029.1 GCA_003497225.1 Bacillota bacterium
AATTCGCTCCACCACCTGTAAGTAATATCGGATAGAAATCTTGAATAATATTGAGACTCATATCTCAAGTATATTCCAAACTAAGGTTATTGTTTATACTCCAGAATTCATTGGAGCGAGGAACAAAAGCTATACCAACTGTGTAGCGTGCTTAAAATACATTGATTTATATCCGACATTAACGGAAATTAGAAAGGAAAGGGGCATCACTCTTACACGTTTAGAAAAATCTGATGACGATAACGAGGAGCTATAAAGGTAAATAATATGGATAATTTTAATTTTGATCCTTCATCAACTTTTGCCAAGATTAAAGTAATTGGTATTGGTGGAGCAGGAAGTAACGCAGTAAATAGAATGATCGATGACATGATTGATTACATCGATTATTATGTAATGAATACTGATGCTCAAGCGCTATCTACTTCGCGCTGTAAAAATCAAATCGCTTTAGGAAAAGAATATACTAAAGGTCTCGGTGCTGGTGGTGATCCTGAAGTAGGTAAAAAAGCGGCGCTTCAAGATATTGATGATATAAAAGAATTAGTTAAAGATACTAATCTTGTTTTTATCGCTGCAGGCATGGGTGGAGGAACAGGAACTGGAGCTGCTCCAGTTGTCGCTAAAGCCGCTAAAGATGCTGGTGCTTTAACTATCGCAATCGTCACTCGTCCTTTTGATTTTGAAGGCGAGTCACGTAAAGTAAAAGCTATTAAAGGAATTAATGAATTAAAGAGTTGTGTAGATGCTTATATTATTGTTAGCAACAACTCCTTAATGAATTCTAATGGTAATAGACCATTAGGTGAAGCCTTCGCTGAAAGCGATAGAGTTTTATCTCAATCTGTTAAAACTATAACAGATTTAATCGTATTACCTGGAATAATAAATCTCGATTTTGCTGATGTAAAAAATACCTTAAAAGATAAAGGATTAACGATGATTGGATTCGGAATGGGCGCAGGAGAGAAAAAATCAATTGAAGCTGCGACAAACGCCTTCTCTTCGCCACTTCTTGAGGCTTCAATTAAAGGGGCACATTCAGCAATCATCAACGTTATTGGTGGACATGGAGTAACTTTAGCTGATGCTTCTGATGCTGTTGATTATATAAGAGAAGTTGCGGGAAATAATCTCAATATTATATTCGGAGTTCAACAGAATCCAAAACTTGAAGATGAGATGCTAGTTTCAATTATCGCGACGGAATTTGATAGTGAATATTCTTACGATGATAATAAATCGCTTATTACTAACCGAGTAAAACCGGAAAGTAATAAAGAAGTATCTTCCCCAGTTGTAGGAGAAAAAACTACTATTGAAGTAAATGAAGAAGAGAGTATACTTCCTTCATTCCTCGATGAGATTAGAAAGAAAACAGGTGAAGAAAAAAGTATAACCGACGAAGAAAGGGAAGATAACGAAGAAGAAATTAATGATTTAGAAAAGGAAGAAATGATTAACTAAACTGCACTGATGTGCAGTTTTTTTTCGACAAATATTTCTTTCTTCATTTGCTATCATTCTTCTAGGTGTTAGAAAATGAAGATATATTTGGATTTGTCATTTATTAACTTGATCCTGGTGAATCTTGGCGGATTGCATCTAGGGAAAAAAGTAATTGTGCGAGAAGAAAAATTCTATCGCAGTGTAATTCTAGTTGTTTTCCTCTCTTTCCGGCTAGTTTACGTTTACTTTAATCCCATACTTAGTTATACGCTAAGCATTCTTCTAGACACTTTAATATTTGTCATTTTCTATAGAAAAGAGTTTTTTAAACACCTAATTCTTTATTACTCATATCTATCTATTTGTACATTCTTTGAGCATTTAATGTTTAAAGATGAAACAGCGATTAGAAATGGAGTATTTGTCATTAGTGAACCCATTGGAGCGTGGGTTTACCTAATCGACCTCGTTCTTTATTTTAGTGTAGATTTAAGCATCTTGATCGTAGATAGACTTTTCCATCTAAAAGACTTTAAAATGGATGTGCTCTTGTCAAGTGGTACAATTTCAAGACAAGTTAAAGCTTACTACGATTCTGGTAACACCATGACGATAGAAAAAAGTCCAGTAATCTTTGTTAAAAAAGGTGCTTTTGATTTTACTAAAAAGGATGAAGTATATGTTCCAGTTCCGCTCAACATCCCCTTTAAATACGAAAAGATATGCAAGGTACTTGTGAGTTGCGGCGCTGGCAAAGAGAGCTACTTTGCCTACGCCGTCGTTATTAGTGAAAAGGAAAACCTCTATGGTTGTGACTGTCTTTTAAATGTCTTTTTGAGGAGATAATATGAATATATTTACCAAAATAAAACTACTTTTTATCCGGCATAAACTATTAGGAAAATGCTATTACATCTGTGGAAATGAATCTTTAAAGCCGCCTTTATCTTTAGAAGAAGAGCAAGAGTGTTTAAAAGAATATCATGAAAACAAAAGTATTGAAGCTAGAGATAAACTTATTGAACACAATATGAGACTTGTTATCTATGTTGCAAAAAGATATGAAACAGCTTATGCAACTTTAGAAGATCTTGTTTCAATTGGAACTTTAGGACTTATTAAAGCTATTACTAGTTTTAAAGCGGATAAAAACATTAAATTAGCAACATATGCTTCGCGTTGCATCGATAATGAAATATTGATGTTTTTAAGAAAAAATCAAAAAAGGAAAGTAGAAATATCGCTTGATGAACCGCTTAATAGCGATGCCGAAGGAAATGAACTTCTTTTAGAAGATGTAATTCCTTCAACTGATAAAACCATTCAAGAAGAACTTGATGATGAAAGACTTAAAGAAGAATTAATGCACGCTATTGATGATTTATCACCACGAGAGAAAGAAATTATATCCTTAAGATTTGGATTAAATGGAGTAAAGGAACTAACACAAAAAGAAACAGCAGAACTACTTGGAATATCACAAAGTTATATATCGCGGCTTGAAAAAAAGATAATTTCAAAGCTTCGTCTAAGTTTAATTAAGTAAAATTAGAAACATACTATTCTCGAAAGAGGAAAGTATGTCGAATTATAAAGTTAATATTACAGGAATTGATACTTCTAAATTAAAGACCTGGCCGAGTAATAAAACACTTGAGGCCATAAAAGAATACCAAGATGGTAAGAAAAGTATGGATGATATAGTTTTAAATAATTTAAAACTTGTTCTAGCATCTGTACAAGAATTTAAACAGAGCAAATCAAATCTAGATGATTTATTTGAAGTTGGTGTTTTAGGTTTAATTAAAGCTATCAATAATTTTGATTTGACCAAAAATGTTATGTTTTCAACTTATGCTGTACCGATGATTAAAGGTGAGATAAAAAGATACGTGAGGGAAAACCAATCTATATATAAAATCTCTAGACAATTAAAAGAGCAAGCTTATGAAATAATGAATTTACAAGATCAATATCAATTAGAGCATGGTGAACAAGCTCCAATAGATTATATCTGTGAAAAGATGAACATGAATGGTTTTGAAGTTAAAGAAGCCTTAGATTCTCTATCAGCTGTTTCATCATTATCTGATCAGCTTAGTAATGACTTAGATATAAGTCTTTCGGATACTATAAGTGATGATATTGATTACAAAGAAAAATTAAATAACCGCATATCACTTCAAAAAGGTTTAGATAGTTTAAACGATTTAGAGTATAGAATTATAAGAAAACGTTACTACGATGGATTAACTCAAATGGAAGTAGCCAAAGAATTTAGTATATCTCAAGCTCAGGTATCGCGAATTGAAAAAGGTGCGCTATCAAGTATGAGAAAATATTTTTAGGAGGAAATATGAAGAGCATTGTTACTGAACCAGTTACAAAAGAAACTAAAACACCAAATGTTTATTTTCCTACATCCTATTTTGATGTACCATCAATGGCCGATGCTCTTTTAGAAAACATTCCTATAATAATTAATCTAACTATAGTAGATTATAAAACTAAACTAAGAATATTAGATTTTATATGCGGAGTAGCATATGTAACTGGTGCTAAAAGATCAATGTTAGAGAAATCAATTTACTTATTTTCTCCGAAAGAATAAATATAGCTA
>DNJQ01000141.1 GCA_003497225.1 Bacillota bacterium
AATATTATAAAATAATAATGAGGTGATAATATGAGTAGCAAATTTGAAATTGAAACAGGCAGATTGATTCTAAGTAAACCATCCGAAGAAGATTTTCAAGTTTTGCACCTAATTCTCACAAATCCATTAATGACAATGTATAGAGAGTTTAATTTTGATGATAACGAAATACACTCTTTAATACTTGATAGTGATGCTAGTATTTCTTCTGGTGGAGTTGGATTAAGACTTATTCAAGAAAAACAAACCAAAGAAGTTATAGGCATTGGCGGAGTTAAAAGATCTATTCTAATTAATAAAGATATATATGCTGCTTTTATGTATCTAGCACCTCACGTATGGGGACTAGGATACGGAAAAGAAGCCTTAGCTGCTGCAATAAATGAAGCCTTTGATTTAAAAGGTATAGATGTAATTCATAGTTTTATCGGTTTAGAAAACTATTCTATGCAATATTTATTGGAGGCTTTAGGATTTTTAAAGCAGGGAGATGAGACAATTAATCTTGATTATAATGTTGTTACCCGTGCTCACTATATTTTAGAGAAGCAAAACAAAAGCGATATCTTGCTTAAAGAAGATAATATATTCTTCCCGCTAATTTAATTTTGTTCTTCTAAAGAATTAAAGTTTTCTTTTTCATCGTCCTCAGCATCGTATTCATCATCAATTTCACCTACGAGCTCTTCAAGGACATCTTCCATTGTAACTAATCCACAAACTTCACGTTTGGTATAATCGTAAACCATCGCTAAATGCTGTTTCTTTTTTTGGAATAATTTAAATAAACTGGCTATTCTTAAATTAGGTCTTACAAAGATAATAGGGTTAACTATATCTTCAATTTCACAATTTTTTTCTAAGAGCATTTCATAAAAATCTTTTTGATATATAACTCCAAGCACTTCGCCATCTTCTGTCATATATGGAACACGAGAGTAGTTATTTGCTTCAAAAAGGTTTTTAATTTCAATATCGCTCATTCTGCGATTAATTGAAACAACATCATCCATTTTAGTCATGATATCTTGAACTAATGTATCATCAAAGATGATAGATTTTTGAATGAGGTCGTGTTCGTTTTGATTAAGAACTCCTTCATCTTTAATATCAGAAACGATCATCTTAAATTCATCTTCAGTTAAAGTAGGTGATTTTTTATCAATTTTAAATATTTTAGCAATCAGCCATTTCCAACCATCAAACATTAAATTAAATGGATAGAATAGATAATAAAATAATTCAAAGAAATATATCGTTCGACAGAGAAATGATTCTGCAAATTCGTGTGCTAACATTTTTGGTGTAATTTCACCAAAGATTAAAATGATAATGGTTAATCCAATTGTGGTTATAATAGGACCTAATGTTGCACCCCATAGCTGCGTACATATTATTGATGAAATAGTGGTAGCTAAAATATTAACGATATTATTACCAATCAAAATGCATGATAATAACTGATCATATTTTTCAATATATTTTAAAACTCTTCTTGCTGTTCTTTTAGTTATTGCAAGTTTTTTTAGTCTAACATTACTTGCACTAGTAAAAGCTGTCTCAGTAGCGGAAAAGAAAGCTGACAGTAGAATTAATATAATTAACACTATTCCTAGAGGAATTAGAGTCATATTTGATGCAAAAATAATATGTGACGATGTACTAGGGTCGTCCATAAGGAAAAACCACCTGACCTTTCATATGTTAAATAAATTATCAAAAAGAGCCTATAAAGTCAATAGGGCCACAACCAACCGACACCTCCCTTGGTTCCTGGAACTTGGTTGATAATATGGGATATGTAAAGGTAAGAACGGCCGTCACTAGTAAAGGATTTGGCATATTCGATTCCTTGAGTGATAAATATTATACATATTCAGTTTTAAAAATAAATACAGGAACCAATCCCATGAGTAGATTAGAAGTTGTTTCTTTGCTAAACTCCTTTAATATAACTACTTCTATGTTCTTTTACGGATACAACAATCGAACTGCAAAATATAATCCAAAGGTATATTTGAGTGCCGTCCAAAGTGTGGCACCAGGCTGGAATTATGACTACCAAATCGGTCAACAAAATGGACTAGCAAACATCGACGAAACAGACCAAAAAAGTGGCAGTTGGCCTTATAATCCTGCATAAAATTTATAGTGTTTTTATAAATATATATTTGGTATAATAATAAACATGGAAGAAAATAAAGAAGAGCAAGAACAAGTTACTATGAGCAGAAAAGATTATAAAAGAGCGCAAGTTCTTTATATCTTATCTTGGGTATTTTTCGTATTAGCTTTCATTTCTATGATTGCATTTTTCCCAATGATGTATTTTTCTTGCGTAGTAGTTTTCTTTTCTGTTTTGTCTTTTACCCTCGCCTATATTGCAAATAATAGATATGGGGTAGTGACAACTTTATTAAAAACAGTTGATGTCATTTCTTTTATTATTGGCATTATCATGTTTCTTTGTTTTCTTGTCTTATTGGTGATGAAATAATATGAAAAAGAAAATTGGATTATCATTAACATTATTATCGGGAATTCTACTTACATCTTGTGGAAATAAAACCTATGGAACATTGGTTTTAAACGCTAATGGAGGAACCTTTTCTGATGGAACGTCTCAAATGAGTATTAAAGGAGTTTCCGGAAAGAAAGTTGAAAATCAAGAAAATTATAGTCCAACCATGAGCGGAAAAGATGTTAAGTTCCGCGGTTGGTTTGAAAATGCTGAGATCAAAGGCAAAAGTGTTGATTTAGTTTATCCTTATTTAGTTACATACAACCTTTATGCTGGGTGGGCAGAAAAGGTTGTAATTAGTTATATCGTAGGAAGCGATAAATATGAAACATATTCCGGATATCAAGGTGAGACTTTTGAATTAGCAGAATATGAAACCGAAGATATCTTTTATGGTTGGTTTTTTGATGCTGAGTTTAAAGAAAGATGCAGTTTAACTTCTTTACCAGAGAAAGATACTACTTTATATGGTAAGGTTGAAGAGAATCCATCAATTAATTTGCATTATTCTGAAACTAATGTAGTTCAATATAAAGCTAAAGCAGGAATCAAGTTAGAAGAGAATTTTGATGTTCCTAGTAAAGATGGTTCAAAATTTGTTGGATGGTTCACGGAAAGTGGAAGTCAGTTCTACTTTGATTATATGCCTGGGGCAACAATAGATTTATATCCAAAGTTTGTTAAAGAAGTAACTATTTCATTTGAAGCAAATGGTGGAACAGCTGTTAGTAGTCTTAATGGATATCAAGGTGAAAAAATAACTCAAGATATAGAAATATCAACGAAAGAAAATCATTATCTTGAAGGTTGGTATACCGATTCCTCCTTAACTAATAGATTCTCGTTTGATACTTTCCCCAATGAAAACACAACATTATATGCAAAATGGACTATTTATCCTAAACTTAGTTTCACCTATGAAGGTACAACTGTAGCGGAAACATATGATGACATATATCTTCCTTCTGGAAAGCAAATTCCTGAATTACCAAAACCTAGTTTAACTGGATATAATTTCCTTGGCTGGTTTACTAGTAATGAAAGTGGTGGATACGATATATTTACAAATAAGTTCATGCCGTCTACTGATGTTGTCTTAGTTGGAAGATTTGAAAAACATAGAATGGTTAAAATAATCACCCAATATGCTGGAGTAGATTTAAATAGTAAAGATGTTGAATTAATTCAAGAATCTATCGATGGTGAATGGTGGAGTAATAACTATCAAGTACCAGTAGGATATGTTCAAAAGAATATCTATACGGATAGTGTTGATAAGACCAATCTTATCCTTCTTCCATATAATCCAATAAGTGATGTAACTATTGTTGTAGATCTAGCTAAAATTGTCACAGTTAAGTTCTATAATGGAAGTGAATATTTATATAGCATTTCTGGTGGGGAAGGAATGACAATGAATATAGAAACTATTCAAGAACACATATCTAAACCTGGATTCACTGTTGAAGGCTTTTATGAAGATGCTGGATTTTTGATTAATAATCCTATGAAAGTATTCCCAACAGCTGAAAAAACTGGTGAATCATTAGAACTTAATGTCTATGTTAAATACTTTAAAGATTAAATGCTTGACAATTAAATAGCAATTGAGTAGAATTAATGCGTAAATAATGAAGGAAAGATGAGTTCCCACTCACACCTGATTCAGAATCTGGATAGGTAAATGGCCTAAACATCAAGATGTATAAGCTATGTGCGGGGAATTTATCTCCGCACATTTTTTGCAAAAGGAGGAAAATACTATCAATAATAAAGCTTTTAAAAGTTTACCTGTCAAACCTGATAAGGTATCTCGTGACTTGGTGAATGAAAGAATTCCATTTCAAACCGTCATGGTTATTGGACCTGATGGAGCGCAGTTAGGTGTTATGAAAAGAAATGAGGCGCTACGCGTATCTGAGGATATGGGTTTAGACCTGCTCGTCGTTTCAAGTAAAGCAACACCACCTGTATGTAAAATTCTTGATTACGGAAAATATCATTTTGAAAAACAAAAGAAAGATCGTCAGTTGAGTAGAAATCAAAGAATCGCTGCTCGCGATGCTAAAGAAATTAAGTTCAAAATGAGCACCGGTGATCACGACATCGAGTATAAGATCGAAACATGCCGTAAGTACCTAGAAAAAGGAATGAAGGTCAAACTTACCATCTGTCTTAGAGGTAGAGAAGTAACCAAATCTGAATTAATCGAAGCTGCGATGAACAAAATTATTGCTTTACTAAAGGATTATGGTACTGTCGATAAAAAACCTGTTCAAGAAGGTAAAACTTATAGTTGTTTAGTAAACCCGATAAAGAAATAGAAGGAGAGAGAATATGTCAAAGATGAAGACAAAACGTGGTCTTGCAAAAAGATTACATGTCACAGGATCTGGTCATGTGAAGACCAAAACACAAGGCTATAATCACTTAGCCCAATCTAAATCACAAAAACGTACGAGACACGCACGTAAAGCAAACACAATTAGCAAAGCCGATGCACGTCGTTTAAGACGTTTGATTCGCTATTAATAGGAGGAAAGAACAATGAGAGTAAAAGGTGGAACAGTCACACATAGACGTAGAAAGGCTGTTTTAAAACAAGCCTCTGGTTACTTTGGTAGCCGTCATCGTCTTTTCCGTACAGCTAACCAAGCTGTCATGAAGGCGAATCACTATTCCTACATCAGCCGCAGACTTTTGAAGAGAGATTATCGTAAACTTTGGATAACTCGTATCAACGCTGCTTGCCACAAACTTGAAATATCATATTCCAAGTTCATGCACGGTTTATCAGTTGCAGGAATCAATTTAAATCGTAAGATGCTTTCTGAAATCGCTATTAACGATCCTAAAGCCTTCGAAGGTTTAGTTGAAACATCTAAAAAAGCATTAGCAAAGTAATTAAAAAGCTGTAAGCCAAATTAATTAGACTTACAGCTTTTTGTATGCTTAATTAACTATTAATAAGAAACATCAATT
>DNJQ01000025.1 GCA_003497225.1 Bacillota bacterium
ATTGCTTAAATATATATTTATTGCATTTATTTTAATAAAGATGTATATTTTGGATAAATAATTGGAAGGAGCAAATATGATTTCAAAAAAGAACGCTTTGCTTATTTTGAATACTGCTTTAAAAACAGGTTCACAATACGCAGAGATCTATGATGAAGAAACTATAACTAAGTCTGTTGTCCTCTCTTATAAGCGTGTTGAAAACTTAAGCACTAATGTTTCTAGTGGTATTGGTTTAAGACTTATTAAAGATGACAAAGAAGTTTATGGTTATACTTCAAATTTATCTATGAAGAGTCTACTCAATTTAGCAACTAATCTATCTTTAGCTTTTGAAGGCGAACAAGCTGTTGAAGTAAAAGAATTCAAAGCTAAAAGAAGAAAGTTGATAAATAAAATTGAAAGACCTTTTATTGATGAAGATGTTTCAAAAATCATCGCAAGATTAAAAGAAGCTGAAAAGGCTGGCTATCAAGTGAGTGATAGTATAGTTAATATGAGCGTTGGTATTAATAACGCTGTAAAAAATGTTCTTGTATTAAATTCTGATGGAGTAATGACCAAGGATACAAGAAGCAACATTAGAACTTATGTCTCGGCGGTTGCCCAAAACAAAGATGGATTCTATGGAGAAAGTTCATACACTCCAGGATTCATGGGCGGATATGAAAAACTTGATAACATCGATTTTGTTAAAGCTGCTAAAGAAGCGGCTTTAAAGGCTATCGAAAAGAGCAATGCCTCTGATTCACCATCTGGTACGATGCAAGTTGTTATCGGTAACGCCTTTGGTGGAACATTGTTCCACGAAGCGTGTGGTCACCCACTAGAAGCTGATGCAATAGCTCACAATAGATCAACATTTGTTGGTAAAATTGGACAAAAGATTGCTTCAGATGTTGTTACTGCTATCGATGATGGAACTATCGATGGCGCATGGGGTTCACTAAACTTTGATGACGAAGGCGAAGTTACAACCAAGAATGTTTTGATTAAAGATGGTGTTTTACAAAACTACATGGTTGATGGATTTAATGGAAAGAAGCTTGGAATGAAATCCACCGGAGCTTCACGCCGTGAATCCTATCGTTATTCTCCAACATCGAGAATGACTAATACTTATATCGCTGCTGGAAAATCAACATTTGATGAAATAATTTCTAGCGTGAAATACGGTATTTACTGCAAAAACTTTAAAGGTGGTCAAGTTGATCCATCAACAAATAATTTCAACTTCTCATCTGATGAAGTTTATATGATTAGAGATGGAAAATTAGCTGAAATGGTTAAACCTGTCGTCTTAGTAGGATATGGATACGATATCCTTAAGAAAATCGATATGGTTGGAGATGACCTCGCGCTTGCTGCTGGATATTGTGGAGCAAGTTCTGGTCAAGTACCAGTACAAGTTGGACAACCAACAGTTCGCATTAGCGGAATAATCGTTGGTGGAACTTCTAAGGAGGAAAATGTATGATTTCTTTAAAGAAAGCTCTGCAAGTTGCAGCAGAGAATGGAATAAAAGATTTATCTTTGCGCACAAGCAATAATACAACACTTACTGTTGAAATTGATAACGGTGTTCCAGAAAAAACTCAGTTCTCATCCGATTCATACTTTGTAGCTTTAGGTGCTATAAATGGACATAAGGTTTCTTTCCACGCTGATGTTTTAGACAAAAACACATTGCCTTTAATGATAAAGTCAATGAAAGAGCAGAAAGACTATACAAAAGAATTCGATACAGGACTCATCGTTGATCCTAAAGGATTAACTTATACTGGTCATCCGGTTTATAATTCTAAGGTTGGTAAATTAACTTCACAAGACCTTATTAGTGTTTCAAAAGAACTATATGAGGCTATTAAGGTAGCTGATGAAAAAATAATTAATTTAGTTACTGAAGCTAGTGCTACAACTGGTGTTAATGAATTAGTTAATAGCAAAGGCTTGCGCTTAAAGAAAAAGGAAGCCTATGTAGTTGTTTCTTGGTTTGCTGTAGCAAAAGAAGGCGAAGAAGTGGTCTCGTATTCTGATGTTTTAATTCTCAAAGATTTGAAATTACTCAAGAAAGAGAAAATTGCAAAAGAAACCGCGAAAATGCTCAACGATGAACTTAAAGCTAAAAAGGGTGCATCTGGAGTTAAAAAGTGCCTTATTAAACCTCACCCAAGTCTAGTTTTAATTCAAAGCATCTTATCACATCTTTCAATGTTTGATATTGATCAAAACTTATCTTTGTTAAAAGATACACAAGGAAAGAAAGTTTTCTCAGAAAAACTTAATGTTCTTGATAAACCAATAACAAAAGATCTATATTCAACTCCATTTGATAGTGAGGGTTATCCAACTTGTAATAAAGAATTAGTTAAAGATGGTGTAGTTATGACTTATCTTTATGATCAAGAAATGGCACAAAAATATAATCACGAACCAACAGGAAACGGATTTGGTTCTACAACCATTCATCCCGCTCTAACTAATGTTGAGGTCCTTCCTGGAGAAAAAGTACATAAAGAACTTTTAAAAGAAATTGAAGATGGATATCTAATTACAAGTATATCCGGTGTTCATTCTGGTTTAAACGGTCAAACTGGTGACTTTACCTTATCAGGTGAAGGATATTATGTAAAAGGCGGAAAGGTACGCCATTATGTAAATCAATTAACTTTATCAGGAAATATCTTAGAACTATTAAAAAATGTTGTTGATGTTTCTAAAGATCAAGTTGTTGATTATACTGGAAGTAGATCACCATATTTATTAGTAAAAGATATTGTTATCAGTTGCTAATCAAAACTAATTAATGGCCCAAAAGGGCCATTTTTTTAATGCAATAAATTTTGGCCAACTGCCACTTTTTT
>DNJQ01000130.1 GCA_003497225.1 Bacillota bacterium
ATCTCCCCTATTGCCATCTCTACTATCGAAAATATGGGAACTGTCAACCTTAGAAACGAGCAAACTAGTAGAGGATGGGTATCATTTTCACCATGGAATGAAGCCAAATATAATGGTTCAATTTTACAGCTTACTTTAGGAAACAACTTTATAAGTTCGTTAGAGATTGTTTCTGCTCTCAACTCCCTTAATTTAGCACATTGTCAATACCATTATAATCTCATAAGTTGTACAAAAAAGTTCAATCCAAAACTATATTTAGGTACCATCCAAACAGCATCAACAAACTGGAATTATGACATCCAAAATGGGCTACCAGAGCTGCCTGACACCAGTCAAAAAAGTGGCAGTTGGCCCTGAGCAAACAAAAAGGCTGAGATTGATCAGCCTTAGAAAGAATACTAATAATTCTTACAATTTAGTTCAAAGAACGATTGAGCGTGTAAACATACGGGGCATACTTTTGGAGCTTCTTTTCCAACATGAATATGTCCACAGTTTCTACACTTCCAAATGACGACATCCTCTTTAATGAAGACACGATTTGTTTTGAGATTTTCTAGAAGAGTGTTATATCTTTCTTCATGATTTTTTTCAATTGCTGCTACGCCTTCCATTTGTTTAGCAATTGCTTCGAACCCTTCTTCACGAGCAACTTTAGCAAATTCTGCATACATAGTTGTCCATTCATAGTTCTCGCCAGCAGCAGCATCTTTTAAGTTTTCTTCAGTTGTTGGAACTTTTCCACCATGAAGTGCTTTGAACCATAATTCAGCATGTTCTTTTTCATTAGCTGCTGTCTCTAAGAATATCTCAGCAATTTGCTCATACCCTTCCTTTTTAGCCACGCTAGCATAGTAAGTATACTTGTTGCGTGCTTGGCTTTCACCAGCAAAAGCTGTCATAAGATTCTTTTCAGTTTTACTACCTTTTAAATCCATAATTTTCCTCCTTAAACACATATTAATTATATCAAAATACGAAAATCATATTCAATAAAAATGAGGTTTTTGAAATAAGTAAAACTTTTTGATTTTTTTTGTGATTTTTTGTTGATTTTTAGATGCATTTTTGCTTGATGTTTCCGAAAAAATAAAGTTAAAAAAAAGAGAAAATTTCTATTGAAATAAAATGTATATATATAGTATTATATTAAAGGTAGTTATTATGGTAGGATTTTTTGATAAGGTCCCTGAAAACCTATTCTCAGTTTTATCCCGAAAATACAAGAAGGTGTATGTTATCGCCTTGCTTGCTCTTTATGATGCTTTAAAATTATATAAAACTCGTATAAAGAAGTCTGACTATGCTGCAATGCTTGATGCTTCGTTTGCAAAGCTGACAGCTTTAAAAGAAATCGATATGAGTCTATTTGATTTAAATAGCGATCGTAATGAGAGTAGAAACTACGATGAAGAAGTTCCAGAAAGTGCTGAACCAGTTGATGAAAATTCACCATTTGTTAAAATATCTTACATCATTAGAAAATTAGAAATAACTGGTTGGATTGAAATAGAAAAGGATATTAAGACGAATATAGAGTATATCTATGTTCCTACTTACTCTTTTAAAATTTTAAGTTTGATTTGTGAAATGGCTAGTAACACTTCTACTTACTTCCCATTAGTTCACCAAATATATAGTGAACTTAAGTTGGAAGAAGAAAAAGAAGATGACTATATGTTTAGATCTATCCTTAACGCTAAGAAGAACGTTGCTGATCTAGAACTTAACGTAACACTTCTTTATCACTCAATTTGTGTCTTTGGTCATAGACTAACATATGTCTTTTCGCCAAATGAAGCTTTAAGACAACACTTTGATTCTTTCCAAACGGAAATTAATGAAAAAATGTATCACCCAATGAAAACTTTTGACTCGTTGGGACTTTTTGCTGTACCAACAGTTAAGATATTAAATAATTGGCTTTCAAGCGAAAGAGTTATGGAAAAACTAGTTTCACAAGCTAGTAATGAACCTAACATGATTGATAAGAGCAAAGAAGAAGTAGAACGTTACGTTTTTGTAACAATTCAAGGAATTATTGATGTACTCAATAAACTTAATAAGAGTTTTGATGATATTGATGAGGCTAACGCTAGTTATACCGATGCGGTTCAGAAGAAAGTTAATTATCTTTCTTCAGGGGATAAAACCGTTCAGGGAAAAATACGCGATATACTAGTTAAAGCTTCGACAGAAATTAAAAAAAGCAATGAAGATTATGATCAGATGGAGTTCATCGAAAAGATGGCGAACACCATCGGGGTTTATCAACAAGGATGTCTTGATTTTGAATCTTTAACTCCGCCATATCATCGTGGGGAAAGAGTTGAAGTTGGAGACCCGGTACTCTTGGACGATCCATTTGATTCTGACAAACTTGATTTTGATGATGATATTTTAAGTGAATATAGCCGTTACGGTTCAGAAGGAATCGACGATTTTATGATACTGGCTTTTGGTGATAAACATACAATCACCACTTTAGATATTGATTTTAAGGATATGGATGCCTTTATATTGTTTATCTTAGTTACCGTTAGAGGAGAACTCGACTTGAGTTTTTACTCGATGGAAAAGATAGATGATCAAGAAATTCAAAAGCAGGGCTTCATTCTTCCTAATTTCAAATTTACAAAGAAGTCAGTTAATAAGGAATAAAGAAAGGAGGAAAATATGTTCGAAGAGAAATTTAATAAACTTACAAATTCTTTGAAAAAACAATTTACAACTTACATGAATGAATTGATGTTTACGACTTTTATAGTTCGTAAAAAATTTGATAGAGCCACAGGTATTTCTAAAACAACTCCAGCTTATTTGTTTATAGAAACTTATTTTGATATATTTGAGGATTATTTGTCCTATGCCGGATTAAACCTCAATAAGGATGATGATTATGGGGTTATTTATATTAATGCTCCTGATGGTGAAAATCGTTTGCGAGTTGATGGTGTAACAACTTTAGTTATCTATGCTTTGCGTTATCACTACGAGGATATGTTGAAGGTCAGTTCTTCCCAAACTGATATTTTAATGTCTTCAACTGATCTTAGAACTCTTATCCATGAACTTGGTTTAAATAAGGTGAATAAAAAGATGTCGACAATATCGATGGCTTCTGCGCTACGCTTTTTAGCGAGCCATAACATCGTCGCTCGTGCAACGAAGACATTTTCTGATCCTTATTACACTTTCTATATTTTGCCATCTATTCGCTACATTATCGATTCTCAACAGATGAACAGTTTATTAAGTGAAATAAACAAAGATCAAGAAAATAATGAAGATAATGCATCAGCAGCAATGAATGAGGTGAACAATGATATTATTTGATAAATTACGTCTTATTAATTGGCACTACTTTTTAAATGAAGTAGTCCCAATTTCAAAAATTACTTTTTTAACTGGTGCTAATGGTACCGGTAAAAGTACGATAATCGATGCTATGCAAGTTGTTTTAACTGGCGATCCAGCCGGAAAGAACTTCAATAAAGCGGCATCAGAAAAAACAGGAAGATCCCTTAAAGGATATTTATACGGCGAAACCGGAGAAGACGCGGAAGGAAACGTTAAATCTTTAAGAAAAGGAAACTTTACATCTTATGTAGTTTTACAATTTGTTGAAGATGATGGCCATCACTTTTCTTTAGGAATTTATTTCGACTGCATCACCGCGCCGACAGAACAGCATCAATTCTTCTATATCAACGATGCTTTTCCTGAACATAACTTTACGATCAAAGTCGATGGTAAGGACGCTTCTGTCGCGATGCCTGGAAAACAGTTTGTAGAATACTGTAAAAAAACATATAAACCCGAAGATTATCGCTTCTTTGAAAACAACATAGCTTACCGCAATTTTATCTTAGGAAGATTTGGTGATTTATCTGAAAAGTTTTTCTCATTATTTAAGAAAGCTGTCGGATTTACACCTATTTTAAACATATCGCAGTTTATTACCGAGTATGTTTGTGATATTGAAACTCACGTTAATATTACTAATACTCAAACCAACATCTTGGCTTATAAAAAACTCGATATTGAAGCTAAAAAGATGAAGGAAAAAATAGCAAAGCTTGAAGATATCGCTGAAGCTTATACCGAGTATAAACGTATTAAAGAAGAAACTTATTTATCTCAATACGTTCTTGATCGCGCTAGATATGAACAAGCGAAGGAAATGCTTGAAAGTGCTGAAAATGAACTTCGCAACACCCGCGCCCAAAATAGCGCTGCTAGCGAAGAGATTTTATCAATTAAAGAGAATATTCGTGAATTAGAAAGCGATAAAAACGATAAGCTTATCCAAAGATTAAAGCTTCCGGGCTTTAGTGAATCAATGAGAATTCAAGAAAAGAAGAACGACTATGATAATAAAATAGCGGCTTTAAAAACTGGATACGATGTCGCTCTAGCTAAAATAGGCGAATATGTTTCTACCTATCATAATTTAGCTGAACAAGTGGTACAAGCGTTCAATGATTCCGATTTAAATTTCATCAAGGATTCTTTGAAAAAAGACATCGATACTTATAAAAATTTAACTAAAGATTTACTTAATCTTACTAGTTCTATGAATTCTAAAATGCAAGAACGCATTGTGGAAGAAAGAGATATTAGAAGATTACAGCAGATTATCAGTGAATTCTCAAGAAGTTCTTCTTCGTTATATGTTAAGTTAGAAAATGAATTATTCTTAATTAATAACAAAAGAACAGATGTGATGTCGGAAGTTAATATGCTAAACAAAGGAAGTAAACCCTTCCCACGTCGCTATGTTGAATTAAAGGAAGAATTACTTGAAAGATTACAAGAAAATCACGATGACGCATTTGTCGATTCCTTCTGTGATTTAATCGATATTACTGATAAGAAATGGACTCGCGCGATTGAGGCAGTTTTATATAATAAAAAGTTTAATTTCTTCGTTAACGATGAGTACTACGAGGAAGCTAACGATATAATGAAAGAACTCTGTCGAGAGAAAGAGATATATAGCGTCTCTTTGGTCGATGTTGTTCAACTCATGGCCCATCCAACAAAAGTAATCGAACATTCTTTAGCTGATGTTATTTCAACTGATGATGAAGGGGCTAGAGCTTATGCTGATTATACTCTCGGCTTTATTAAAAGATGTGAGACCTTTGAAGAGGCCAGAAGATCCAATAGTGGTTTATTAGCCGATTGTACTGGATACCGTGGATATTCAACGTGGTATTTAAATCAAAAGAAAGGCGATGTATGCTTTATTGGTACAAATGTATCTAGTGAAGATACTTACGCTAAAAAGCAAGCCTATTATGCTTTAGATAAAGAATATTCAATGCTCAATAGAGTGTATAATTCTTTGAGTTTTACCTCTAATTCAAATGTTCAACTAATGTCGATTAATGAAAGTGAAAATTACATTCAATCAATTTCTGCTTTAGCTGAAGTAGAAGAATTGAAGAAAAAGATCGATGATTGTGATGAACAAATGAACGAAGGAAATCTAGAAGATATTTCTTCTATCGATGAAGAAATTGAAAACATTAACGCTGACCTTGCTCAATACCAAGAAGAATATGATAATTTAATCAAGAATACTGGTAGCTTTGATACGATAATTAAAGATCTAGAAGAAGTTAAGATTCCAGAACTTAGAAGAAATTGCGAAAATCTTCTTAAGAACTTAGATGTTTATAGTCAAGAATTTGTTGATAACTCTGGCGATGCTTATTATCTTAGCTTTGCTTCTACGGCAAGTATTGATTCAATCATTATGTCTTCTATTAAAAAGTACAATCAGTTCAGCAGCCGTATAAGAGAGAGTGAAGCAAACTTAAAGAGCAAAAGAGAAAAGTATGTTACATTCTATCATTTGAATTATCAAGTTGATGATTGTACCACAAATGAAGAATTTGATAATGAGCTTCATAAGCTCAATGAAGTTGAACTTCCTAAATACGAAAAGAATATAAAGGAAGCTTATGAAAAAGCTATTAATGAAGCTCGTTCCGACTTCCTTCATAAGTTACGTACTTCAATCACTGAAGTTAGTTCACAAATTGAAAAACTCAACGCTGAACTTCAGAATATTCACTTCGGACGTGATAATTATCGCTTCTCAGTAATTCCAAATCGCGATTATCGTGAATATTACGATATGATTATGGATGATTTGGTACTTAAAAAAGAAGATCCTGAAGATGAGTTTAATGCCAAATACAAAGTGTTATTAGGTGAACTTATTGATTTAATTACTTCGGCGAGCAATGAAACAAGTTCAGCTGAACAGCGCGCTGAAATCGCTCAAAGAATAGATAAATTTACTGACTATCGCACTTACTTAGTTTTCGACTTATTCGTTAAATCTGACAACTCAGGATTTGAATCATCGTTAGCTAAAACTTTCCGTAAAAAGTCAGGAGGAGAAACGCAAACACCTTTCTATATTTCAATCCTCGCATCATTTGCTCAACTATATCGTTCCAATCAAAAGAGCAATAACAATACACTTCGACTTGTTATATTTGATGAAGCATTCTCTAAAATGGATGCTGTTAGAATTAAAGAATCCGTCGCTTTACTTAGAAACTTCGGACTTCAAGTCATTCTTTCAACCCCATCCGAAAAGGTTTCAAATCTTGCAACCGAAGTTGATACAACTTTAGTTGTCCACCATAATCAAGCTAAGAAGAGATCTTATATTGCTCGTCATGAAGTGATTGAAAAGGAAAAGACAACACTATAAATCACTGCTATTTAAAAGGATTTTGATTAAGAACCAACTTTAAGACACTTAAAGAAGTTGGTTCTTTATTTTTGCACTTTAACTTGTATTTTTAAAAGAAATAAGGGTAAAATACAATTGATTAATTGCGCTATACTATATAAAATAGTTGGAAAAAATAATATACATGTATATAATATATGTATACCAAACGAGCAGTTATACTTAGAAAAGAGGTCTATATGGCAAAAAAAGAAATTAAAAAAGATTCGCAGTTACTAGTTAAGACTAGAAAGAAGTATCGCCGAAGCAATGTTATTTGGTCTATTGTGTGGTTCTTTGTTGTTTTGTTGTTAGCATTTATTTATGTCTTTTTATACGCAGGTTATAATGGATATGGTTCTAAAGGCGCATTAGGCTTTATGTCAAAATGGTCATTCTTAGAGCATTTACCATATTTTTCAACCACGATGCCACTTTGGGCAATATTTACTGGAACTCCAGCAAAAGAATATTTTAAAGGTGATATGCTTTATCGTTTCATCCTTTTAATTAGTGTATTTGTATTAGCCGTTCTAGTATGTGTCCTTCACGCTGTTTTAAATGGTCGAAGACTTAACAAGAAATATCAAAGATTATACGCGACAGTTTTACAAAGTGAACTAGAAGAAAAGGATTCTAATTTAGTTCTTCACGGAAAGAACAGCGGAGAAATATCAAAGAGCAGTCACGTAGCTGATTTATTAAAATATTCTGGTGCTTTAGATAGTGAAACATCTGATGCTATGACAGTTTCCGATGAAAAGATGACTTGGGATGGTGTTCAAGTTGAATATAAGTACAACGAAAAGAAGAGAAATGGCTTCTTAATGGCAACAACCCTTGAATCGAGCAAAGTAGATGGATATCTCCAACTTCGTAATTATGGTAAAACATTAATCAACGATTATAACGGAATTAATTTAGAAAAATACGGATTTGCTGATAACAACTTGCTTTCTAAATTCGTTTGCTATTCAACTCTTGATCAAAAGATTTATCGCACTATCGATTTAGATTTAGCTCAACAAATATTCAATTTACAGCACTTCTTATCATCAAGTGTTGTTGTAACTTTGGCTGATAATGATTTCTTCGTCTTTATCGATGGATTTAAGTTGAATCTTGTCCGCCCACTTAAAGAAAAAATCACTGCGGATTTTGTAAAAGATCAAGCCGTGGCGCTTAACGCTTTGCATCAAGTATTCAAAAACATTGGAATGCAGTTGCTGAATGATGATGCTCTATTAATTAAAGTTGAAGAAGAAAGTCGCTAATGCGACTTTTTTTGTCTAAAAATATTTTGGAGGTAACATATGAACAATAACAAAGTCGTAGCAATGATTCTAGCTGGTGGAAAGGGAACACGACTTGAGTCTCTAACGAGAAAAAATGCGAAACCAGCGGTATTCTTTGGAGGCAAATATCGAATTATTGACTTCGTTTTGTCAAATGTCGCTAATTCAAAAATTAATACAGTTGGAATCTTAACGCAATATGAAAGTATAGGGTTAAATACTTATATAGGAAATGGAAGTAAGTGGGGAATTGATGGAAATCGTTCCTTAACTAGTATTCTTCCACCGCGTCAAACCGAAGCTGATGCCGGTGTTAACTGGTATCGTGGGACCGCAGACGCGATATATCAAAACCTCGATTGGCTCGACGCTTTAAATCCAGAGCTGGTATTGATTCTTTCTGGCGACCACATTTATATTACTAATTTCCAAGATATGATTAAAACTCATACGAGCAATAACGCTGATGTTACTATCGCTGCTTTAAGTGTCTCGGAAGAAGAAGCCCATAGATTTGGTATTTTAGAAGTAGATGAGGAAAATAACATAACAAATTTTGTTGAAAAGCCGAAACATCCTAAATCAAATTTAGCTTCGATGGGAATTTATTTATTTAACTATAAACTCTTGCGCGATGCCTTGCGAAGCGATGCTAAGACCGATAGTGAGCACGATTTTGGAAAGAATATTATTCCATATTTATTAGAGCACAAGAAGAAATTAATTATTCATCCATTCCAAGGCTACTGGAAAGATGTTGGAACAATTCAATCTCTATGGGAAGCTAATATGGATTTATTAAAAGGACAATCTCCTATCGATATATTTAGTAAATCGATGAGAATCTTTTCCGAAGATACTCACTCAACTCCACAATATATCGGACCAAACGCTGAAATAACTTCTTCACTCATTAATCAAGGAGCAAAGATCTATGGAAGAAGTATTAATTCTGTTATCTTTAATGATGTTGTAATTGAAGAAGGGGCAGAAGTAATCGATTCTGTTATTATGCCAGCCACGGTGATAAAGAAAAATACGCACTTATCAAATGTTATAGTAGGCCCATCACTTGAAGTAGATACTTCTTTTGATGGTGATCCAAAACATGTTGGATTAATAAATAAGTAAGGAGCAAATATGGAAAAAGTCTTAGGTTTATTAAATTTACACACCGATCGTGATTTAGGTGTATTAACAGAAAAAAGAGCTATTGCTTCAACTTCATTTTTAGGAAGATATGCATTTATGGATTTTCCTTTATCCAATTTTGCTAATTCTGATATTGATGAAATAGGCATTTTAGTTCGCGATCACTTGCGTTCACTAATTCGTCACTTAGGTTCAGGTCACGCCTTCAACGATAATACCAAAATAGGTTCTATTACCATGCTTTATGATGAGCCTTTTGCTCATAATCTTGGTTATAATAACGATATTAATAATCTAGCTGAAAATCGTTGGATGATAGATAAAAGTCACGCTAAAACCGTTGTTATTTGTCCAAGTTCAATTATTGCTAAAATAGATTTTAGAAAATATGTTGAAGAACATCACCGTCACGATAGCAAAGTATCGATGATATATTCACCAATTAAAAATGGTCGTACACATTTTATCGATAGCGATATATTAGAAATTGAAAATAGCACCGTAAAATCTATTAGCACTAATAGAGGAATGGAAGATGAAGTTAATATATCTTTAAACACCTATATAATTGATAAAGAATATTTGCTTGGATTAATGAAGTACGCGGCTGATACATCAGCTTTCTTCTCCTTGCGCGATGTTTTTGCTCATATTAAAGATAATGTCAAAATTACTGCGCTTCCATTTGAAGGATATGTAACATATTTTGATTCTTTAACATCCTATCTTTCTCAGTCTTTAGAATTATTAGATCCTAAAGTTTGTAATCAGTTATTTACCCCTGATTGGCCTATCTATACTAAAACTTACGATACTCCACCAGCGATGTATGGAAAGCACGCTAATGTTTCTCATTCATTTATTGCTAATGGTGCTAAAATCGATGGTACGGTTAAAAATTCCATTATTGGCCGTGATGTCATAATTGAAAAAGGTGCAAATATTGAAAATAGTATTATTTTCTCCTACGGCAAAGTTGGGGAGAATTGTATTCTTAAAAATGTTATAGCTGATAAAGAAGCTAAAATAATATATAGCAAACATCTAGAAGGTACGATTAAAGATCCATTCTTTATTAAACGAGAGGATATAGTTTAATGAAAATAGCTTTTGTTACAAGCGAAGCTCTACCGTTTTCTAAAACCGGTGGGCTTGCTGACGTCGTCTATGGATTAGCAAAATCGTATGTTGAATCTAATCATGAGGTGACAGTTATTTCACCTCTTTATGGTGATATTGATTCTACCAAATTTAAAAGACTTTGTTCACTTCCAGTTCAAATGAATTGGAGACAATTAGTAGCCGAAATATATGAAGTTTACGTTAAAGGTGTTAGATATGTTTTTGTCTCCAACTCTTATTATTTTAAGCGTGATAAATTATATGGCTATGACGATGATATTGAGCGTTTTGCTTTCTTTAATTTAGCTTTCCTTGAAATTGTTCGGCGAATGAATTTTAGGCCAGATGTACTACATTTAAATGATTGGGAAACAGCGATGATTCCACTTTTGCTTAAAGATAAGAAAATAAAAATTCCAACCGTATTAACAATACATAATCCGGCTTTCCAAGGTAATTATCACCCCGGGGCGTTAGGAGATTATTTTAATTTACCATATGATTATTATGAAGATGGAACGTGCCGCTTCCACGATTATTTTTCATGTTTAAAAACAGGAATTATGACCGTAGATAAACTTACGACTGTTAGTAAAACACATGCTAAAGAATTATTAGAAGACACTGAACACTATAATAACTTAGGATATATCATTAGACTTAGAAAGAAAGATTTTTGCGGTATAGTTAATGGTGTTGATGAGGAAGAATTTAATCCAACAAACGATCAATATATTAAACATAGATTTGATAGTAAAAACTTTGAAACAGCAAAAAGAGCAAATAAAAAGGCTCTATTTGAAATGGCTGAAATGGATGGCGAAGGGCCAGTATTTGGAATTATATCGCGTTTAACTGAGCAAAAAGGTCTAGATATTTTGCCATTGATTATTCCAAAACTTCTTTCAGTTAATGCCAAACTTTTTGTTATTGGAAATGGCCAATTAAATTATGAAAATATGATGCAAGATTTACAAAAGAAATACCCTAATAATGTGTTTTATTTCTGCGGTTATTCTAATAGTTTTGCTCATAGAGTATATGCTTCAAGTGATTTTATATTGATGCCATCAAGATATGAGCCTTGCGGAATATCTCAACTTATTTCTAAAAGATATGGCACACTACCGATAGTTTCTAGCGTTGGTGGATTAGTAGATACAGTTGTACCTTTAACTGATATTAATAAGATAGGAAAATCAGATGGATTTAGATTTGATTTAAATAATATTGCTGACATTGAAAAGACTATTGATTTAGCATTAAGAGTATATAATGACAAAAAAGTAATGAACACAATGATTAAAAACGCCATGAAGTATCCCTCAGGATGGAACGATATTTCAGATAAATATATCAAACTATATTCAAAGTTAATTAAGTAGTCTCCCTTGTAAATCAGGGTTTGTATGACAACATGGGACAAGTCACTATTAGAACTAACCTAACTTCGCAAGCTTTCTGCTCTATAACCCCATGGAATCAATCGGATTATACATTTTCAATTTCTATGCTCAACTTAGGAAACAATCCCAATAGTAAGTTAGAGATTGTTTCTGCTTTAAACTCCTGTTAACTTCCAGAAATTTGCACA
>DNJQ01000145.1 GCA_003497225.1 Bacillota bacterium
GGGAGATTACTTTAAGAGTATTTTAACTTGTCTTAGCAAAGTTTTAAGTGGAACATAGCATATTCCACCAATTGTCATTACAGCTGCCATACTTCCTGCACAATAAGGAAGATTATATAAAATGAATGAATATAGCCAGACATTTTTATCACCAGCATATTCAGCAAAGAAAATAACTCCCGATAAGGAAGTACTAATCCATCTTAATAAAAATCCGATGAATGTTGCTAAAAAAAACACCCAATATTTTTCTTTATTATATGCTCTTGAAAATATTCCACCGGATAATCCAATGAAACCGAAAGCGAAAAGATAATCAAAGAATAAACTTCCCCAGTGAAGATTATATCCATCAAATAAGAAATTTAAAAAGCCATATCCAAGTCCTATTATACTTCCATAAATAGGCCCTAAATATAATCCTCCTAAAATCATACTTATTCCTTCAAAAGATATACTTCCACCTTGGGGCATCTTTAAGATAGGAATAAACTTTGTAAGTAAAGATAAGATAAATGTTAATGCAATAAATACCGCCGTTAAAGATATCTTTTTTAATTGCTTTCTTAAGGCATTGTTTTCAGGTGTTGCGCTCACCTCAATCTCAATGCTCTCTTCTTGGTTTTGTTCTAAGTCATTCATGTTTTTACCTCCTTTGCATATAAGAGATAAAAACAAGATAAATGTCATTCTCTCTCTACGCTAGCATTACCTAGATCAGATATGGTCGATCCACCATTAGGATCCTCTCAGTTTCATGGTTGAAACTCCCATGGAAATTTTAGACATTAATTATAGAAAAGTCAATCACAAAAAAGGCTCGCGTTTTAGCGAGCCTCTGAAAGTTATAATTATTATATCTTACGGTTATAGAATTCAACGATTTGAGCTTCGTTAATTTCTGGAGTCAATTCATTACGTTCGGGAAGTCTAACTAAACTACCTTCACGTTTTTCCTTATTGCAAGCAACATATGCAACAGTATTTTGTTGACTCTCTAAAGATTCAGAAATAACTTTAAGATTCTTATCCTTCTCACAGACAGCGACAACTTGTCCGACCTTTAATAAGTAAGAAGGAATATCAACTTTCTTTCCGTCAACAAGGATGTGACCATGGTTGACTAATTGACGTGCTCCACGTCTAGTGCGAGCAAAGCCTAAACGATAAACGACGTTATCTAAACGACTTTCAAGAATTCTCATGAAAGCTAAACCAGTAACTTCGTTCTCTTTCTTAGCCATAACGAATAAACGTCTGAATTGACGTTCGGAAACGCCGTACATATTTCTAAGTTTTTGCTTTTCAGCTAATTGAATACCATATTCTGATGGTTTTCTACGGCGATCGTTTCCATGTGCTCCAGGAGCATATGGACGTTTGGCTAATTCACGGCCTGTCTCTAATGTTGAAAATCCTAATCTTCTAGAAACTTTCCATGATGGTCCAGTATATCTTGACATGTTTCTTTATCCTTTCTAGCAAGGCCTTAAATTCCTTCATTTCGGGTGATTGACTTCGCCATTTTTAGCTGGGTTACTTTTCTGTCAATCATCAGACAAATGAGTATTTAAGTGCTAACACATGCTTAATAAGTTTACAACAAAATATAAATAAAGTAAACAAAAATTTATTGTATTTTTCTTTAGCAATAAAAAAAGTGCCGTATAACTTATAACGGCACCCGTTTTACTTCTTATTCAGTAACCTCAATCGCTTCTACTGGACAACTTGATGCTGCTTCTTCTGCGCTAGCCTCAAGATCTTCAGGAACACAATCTTCAAAACTGGATTCAGCTTTTCCATCATCTCCGAAGTGGAAAACTTCAGGTGCGATTGTGGTGCAAAGGCCGCAAGAAATGCATACATCTTTGGTGACTCTTACCTTTTTTGCCATGCGAGTTAACCTCCTTAGTGTGTATTTTATCAATAATGCATATCTATTTCAACATAATATTTTTTGCTATAAATTGATAATGGAATACGCTATACTAAATATTAAAGGAGTAAAGTATGGCTTTAGAAAATCTAAACGAAATAGATTCTCGTAAAATCATTGAACCTATTAAAACAAGATTTGCGAAGGTTATAAAAGATAAGTGTTCTGTTTTTGGTGCAATAGGAAAGGCAAAATATGATATTTAATTCCCCTGCCCCAGATTCTATCCCCGATAAAAATTTTCTTTGGAAACGTTTATTTATTTTCCTTTTAGATGGATTAATGTGTCTTATTATTTGCTTTGCTTTAGCTGCTACAGCTGGTAATGCTTCAACTAAAGCAATATGTAAAGAAGAAATAACACAAATGAACATTCAATATAAAGAAGTTTCAAGCGAATATGATGTTTCTTTAAAAAAGTATTGGGAATTTGGCTTATATCAAGTAGATGAAGCAAAATATATTAATGATCATCTTGATAAAGGTGAAAATAGAGATGAAATTGATAAAAAGCTTGATGATATTAAAAGCGATATTAGTAAAAAGCTTAACGCAAATCAAAGTTACAAAAATAATTATAAAAAAGTATATGTTGTAAATAAAATGTCTTTTGTTGTATGTATGCTAATCCCCTTAATAGCCTTTCAATTAGTAGTTCCATTATGTACTAAAAAAAGACAGACATTATTT